>CAYNCR010000103.1:0-9217 GCA_964395575.1 uncultured Desulfohalobiaceae bacterium | reverse complement strand
GGTTGTCATCGAAAGCGCCATTCGCAATCCTGGAACGGGTCTATTTTCCAGCTTACCAAACACGCGGGGCTTGTGCAGCCTTGTTCTTTGCGCCTTTGTCCGGAGCGTCGTCCGGAGTTTGTCAGCACGGTGCGGTTGGGATAATATTGACTTGAATAGGATACGCCAAGATACGTGGGTCGCCAAGAAATCCGGCACTCATTCCTGAGATGAGTGCCGGATACCCTGCGGTATACCCCGCAAAGCAAATGATCTTCCTTGGCGTCCTTGCCTGCCCGGTTAAATGCCGGGAGATCCGGCCCTGCGAAGCAGGATTTAACCGGGGCGCCTTGGCGGTTCATTATCGCGAAAAGGGGCCGATACGAGCAAAGCCCTCGAGAGGAGAGGGAAACCATGTCCGAAAGCAAGGTCATATCCATAGATAGCGAAAAACGGATTAGGGAGAAGCTGATTGCCGCAATAGGCAGGGTGATGGCCCGAGAGGGCTTTAAGGGCCTGGACCGGGAGCGAGTGGCCCGAGAGGCCGGAGTGGGGGCCGGCAATATCATTCGCTGTTTCGGGGGGGTGGAAGGGATCGTGGACGCTTACGGACAGTCCGAGGCCTTCTGGCCCTCGGCCAGGGAGCTCATGGAAGATGCACCTCAGGGGTTCGCCAAGCTCAGCCCGGAGCAGCAGGTGGCGGCTTTCTACAAGAGCCTTCTCGTCGCCTTGAGGCGCAGGCCGGAAACCATGGATATACTCGCCTGGGAGGCTGTGGAGCGCAACGACTATTCCCGCAGATTGGAAGAGATCCGGGTGCGTGTCTCCCTGGAATACTTCGAGAACCTCCAGGGAGAGATCCCGGAGGGAACCGACCTCTCGGCGATTGTGGCTCTCCTCGCCGGAGCGATCCAGTTTGTCGCGTCCCGCTCCCGCAGGTCCTCGAGCTTCGGCGGAATCGCCTTGAACTCGGAGAAGGGCTGGCAGCGGATCGATCGCGCAATCGAGGCCCTCATGAATGGATCCTTCTCCGCCTCGGCCCAGAACGGTACCCCGGAGTCGTCCACAATGACCGGGAGGAGCCCGGGAAGCTCGTGATGCCGGTGGCCGGTGAATCAGTGAATCGGTGAGTCGGTGGTCGGATGTCGGACGTCGGATGTCGGATGTCGGATGTCGGATGTCGGAGATCAGAAGTCAGAAGTCAGAAGTCAGAGGTCGGAGATCGGATATCAGACGCCAGACGTCAGAGATCAGACATCAGACGTCAGATGCCAGACAGCGGATGCCGGTCGAAAGAAGAAAGAAGAAAGAAGAAAGAAGAAAGATGTGGGTGGTGAACAGGAATCAGTTGAACTGAGCTCCGCAAAGAGTTGCGCGCATGTATACGATCCTCGCCTTTGGCAACAGCCTCACCGCCGGATTCGGCCTGGCTCCGGACCGATCCTTCGCCGCCCTGCTTGACCGGGAGCTCCGTGAAAAGGGATTGCAGGCGCGCGTGATCAACGGCGGGGTCTCCGGGGATACGACTTTCGAGGGGCTGCGCCGCCTGGACGGGCTGTTGCGCCACGAGCCCGATATCGTCCTCGTCGAGCTCGGGGCCAACGATCTCCTCATGGGGTTGCCGGTGGAGACGGTGCGGGCCAATCTGGAGCGTATCCTGGATACGTGCCTGGAAACGGGAGCGGATGTGATCCTGGCGGGAATTCGTTCCCTGGAGGGGATGGACGGGGACTACAGCGAGCGTTTCCACGCAGCGTACTCCGAGCTTGCCAGCTCGAGGAATATTCCCCTTGTTCCGGACTTTCTGCCCGGAATACCCGGAGATCCGGAATACACCCTGCCAGACGGGCTGCATCCCAACGAAGCCGGGGTGGAGCGTATCGTCCGGACGGTCGTGCCGTATTTGTATTCCTACGTGTCCGGATAGCTTGTCCCGAACACCCATTCCCGGATTTCGACTCACGACGTCCGCATCCGACCTCCGATCTCCGACCTCTGACCTTGTCTGACGTCTGACGTCCGACATCTGACGTCTGGCGTCTGACCCCCGAAAAACCACTACTCCTCGGTATCTCCTTCCTCCGGGCTCACGGTCTCCACGCGCACCGGCGCTGCCTGGTTCTGTCCGACCCGGTCGAAAGCGAGGATCCTGTGGGGGTAGGGGATCTCGATGCCCGCTTCATCAAAGCGCTTCTTGAGGCGCTTGTTGAACTCCCGGCCCACGTACCACTGCATGACCGGCTTGGTTGTGGTGCGGGCCTTGACCACGACACCGGATTCCCCGAGCTCGTTCACCCCCAGGATCTCGATGGGGGAGAGGATGTTCGGGCCATATTCCGGATCCTGGCGCATGTCCTCGTCCACGCGCCGGATCTGGTCCATGACCTCGTCCAGGTCCTCGCGGTAGGCCACCCGTATGTCGAAGATGTAGCGGGAGTATTCCTTGGTCATGTTGGTCACGATATCCACTTTCCCGTTGCGGATATAGTGCACATTCCCGGCAAGATCGCGCAGGATGATCATCCGCAGGGTCACCTGTTCCACCAGGCCCGATTTCCCGGCTGTTTCCACCACGTCTCCCAACCGGATCTGGTCCTCGAGCAGGAGGAAGAACCCGCTGATGTAGTCCTGAACCAGGTTCTGGGCCCCGAAGCCGATGGCCAGGCCCAGGATACCCGCGGAGGCGATGATGGGGCCCATGCTCACGCCCAGCTCGCCCAGCACCACCATGCCCCCCACGGCCAGCACCACGATGCTGAAGGTCAGGCTCATGATGCCGCTCAAGGTCTCGGCCCGTTTTTGGCCTTCCTCGTCCAGGGACCTCTTCATTCGCTTGAGGATTCTGCCAGGCAGATAACGGGCGAGTTTGTACAGGACAAAGACGAGGATGAGAATGAAGGCCAGGCGGGGTCCGTTGGCCAGGAGCCACTGTCCGGCTGTCTGCCAGAATGTCTGCAGGTCCATACCATATCCTCGGGACATTGGGCTAGCGTTTGGCAAAGACGTTTCCGCGCTCAGATGCGAGCAAGAACAGTATGATATCAGGAGACGGCCACGCTGTCATCGGCGAATGGTGCAGAGCTGCATCGTCCTCGTCGTGGCGGGCTGGTTGTTCTCGAAAAAATCAGCCGGATGGATGACAGAATAGGGAATGACACTGTACTCGATAATGATACTACATGTCCCTTGACCCATTCCCGCGCATAACCGCGTACTCCCCTGAGTCCTGCCGCGATGCCGCCCACGAATCCGCACGGATAAAGCCGTCGCGATCAGCGACAGCAAAGCAATGTTCTTTCATTCGCGAAAATTCGTGCCCATTCGTGGGCCAAGAGTCTGTCCACGAATCTTCGCGAAATAATTTAAGATGTACAGTAGGACAAGATTTCCCTGCAATCGTTGACATTGTCTACCCAATGTCTTACTATTTATATAATGCTTTTCAAATGGAATCCGGAAAAAAACGAGATCCTGGCCAAGGAAAGAGGAATTACATTTGAAGAAATTGTGCAAATGATTGAAGCAGGAGCCCAAGTCATTGAGACCGATCATCCCAATCCAGAAAAGTATCCGAATCAAAAGATCCTCATTGTCAACGTTGAGGGATATGCCTATTTAGTCCCATACGTCCAGGATCAGGATGAGCTCTTTCTCAAAACGATCATCCCTAGCCGCAAGGCTACTCGAAAATATCTAGGAGGAGACAATGACTGAGAAACAAAAAGATATACAGCTCGATGAGTATGAAAACGAAATTCTGAAGGCCTATGAACAGAACGAGCTGAAGGCTTCCCCTTCAGAGATCGACTTCCAGGCTGTGGCCAGGCAGACGATGAAAAAAGCCCGAAAAATTAATGTTCGCATTTCAGAGAGCGACCTCAGCGCTTTGCAGCGAAAGGCCGCCCGGGAGGGCATTCCCTATCAAACCCTTATTGGAAGCGTGCTGCACAAATACGCAAGCGGATTGCTCAAGGATGTTTCCTGAGCGGAAAAGGCATCGAGAGGATTTCAAGCGATCCAACTGCATGGTCCGCACGAGTGGACAAGATGTATCGGATCTCCCTTGAGCCTTCTGTCTATCATCCCTCGGGAAGCCCGGATTGGACCTCACCACTGAGGCTTCTGCGCATTCCGATCCACGAGGATCCGTATAAAAGCCCGCACTAATGCCCTGCATATCTCCCTGATCTCTTACCCCCGCGAAACACCACCAAAGGTTTGCCCTTTTAAACAGGATCCCTCCACCGATCTCCGAGTGCCGCGGGCGCCTGGCGGTGTGCGGCGCAGGAAAGAGGATGTTCCCTCGCGCGGCGGCGCAGCGGCGCGGTGTTTTGAATGCCTGATTCGCAGGTGAAAGAGCTCCTCTGGGCCGCGGGTGCCTGGCGGCGCGCTGGGAAAAAAGTTGACCTTGCGCTTGGAGCTCTGGTCCCTAAACAGACTTGACCCAGTGCATCAAAAGTGAGACACATACTGGGAAGGAGGTTCTTTATGCCAGCTAAGAATCCACGAGTAAATGTCCTCTTGGACCATGACCTCTATCACACGGTCCATGAGCTTGCCCGGCATCAGGGAGTTTCCATGTCTTTGTTCATGCGTGATCTGGTTAAGGAGGCTGTGGAGCTTCGGGAGGACAGGGCGCTCGCCGCCATGGCCGAAGAAAGGGACCAAGGCTTTGATCCGGAGAGAGCGTTGTCCCATGAAGAGGTTTGGGGTGAATGAGCTTTTCCGTGTATTACCATCCCTTGATCAAAACCGAGGACCTGCCCCGGATCAATCCGGATATGCAGAAAAGGATCAGGACAGCTATCGAAAATCGCTTGAAAATGGCCCCCCATGAGTATGGCGAACCATTGCGCAAGACCCTGAAGGGATATTGGAAGCTGCGGGTGGGCGACTACCGGGTAGTGTTCAGGGTCCTTAATGAAACAGTGTATATATATTGCATACGTCATCGAAAAGAAGTTTATCAAGAGGCTTCAAAACGGGGCTAGCTCGTATCGTACCCACCCCCTCCCTCCTCCTGGCAGCCAGGAATATGCTTCTTTAATTCGCCTGCCCCATGAAACAACCACGCTGAAAGCGTGGTTCCTGCGCAGCAGGGTTTCATTGGGGTGCCAATTCGTGGGCCAAGAGTCTGCTCACGAATCCGCGCGAATCGAAGTTGTCACCTATTCCAGAAGAATACTCTCAAGCCCCAGCAGCAGGGCGGCTTGGTACATAACATTGTCACATGTGACCAGCTTGGCCCGAGAGTCCCAGCAGCAGGCAATATGCAGGGCATCCAAGGCCTTGAGCGGGGTTTTCCTGGCGGAAATCCATTTCTCAGCTTTCCGGTACTGGCTGGAGGTCAGGGTCCGGACCAGAAAGATCCCGGATTGGATATCCCGCTCAAAGGTGTTCTCCACCAGGGCCGCCTGCGGCTCGTCGATCTCCTCCATTCTGGTCCAGCGGGCAATGGCGGAGGCCATTTCCACCCGAGTCAGCTCGCTGAGCAGGGCTGGTGGCTGGGTTTTGCGAAGCAGGTTTTCCACCTGCGGGGTGGCTCGCTCCTCCCGGTAATAAGGAAGAAGCGCGCTTGTATCCAGATAGATGCTATCCCCGCTCATCTCTCATATCTCGAATCAGTGAGGCGCTGCCTTGTTTCATGGGGGGGAGCCTACTGCGCAAGGCGCTGTGGTCCGGAAAACGAACAGGTTTTTCCTCCTCTTCCTCCACCCTGGACATACGCGCTACCGGTCTGCCGCGCCTGAGAATGACAATCTCCTCCCCTGCCTTCACCAGGTCCAGCAGTCGGCTGATGCTGCGGCGGACTTCCTTGGCATTGATCTTTTGCATGGATCCTCCGGTATCTTTCAAGTGACACCTGAAAGTGTACCCCTTATAGGTGTGCCCGTCAATTCGCGGGGAAATATTCTGCCCACGAACCTTCACGAATATGCACGAATCGGCTGCCGCTTATCAGTGGCAGCTAATAGTTTTTCGCGCAACGGCGCGGCGGACACAGTTCTTTTTCTGTCCTGTTATGGTCTTGAGCCAAGCCTGGAATGGCCCGCATAAAGGAGCAGGATAACCACGGCTCCGGAAAGGCTGGCTCCGGCATCCACACAGAGGTCCAGAAGGTTAAAGCTCCTCGCCGAAATATTCAGCTACATGAGCTCCTTGGCAAGCGACACAAACATGGTGAGCAGGAAACAGAGAGATGATCGGGTGGCCCAGCCCCACCCGGGGTAGGATCCCCTCGTCCAGTTATACAGCAGCAGGAACAGTAAGAAAAAGGCCGCAGTGTGCAGGTGCCGGAAGACGGAAGACGGAAGACCGAAGACAGAGGACAGAAGGCAGAAGACTGAGGACTGAGGTCGAAAGATATCGAAAAGTGTCATCATTTGTTGATTTTACAGAATGCCTCTGGCTTGGAGATCATATTTCCCAGCATCCGCCCAATACTAGAGCATAAATCCATAAGCTGTTCATATGTTTCATCCTTGATATACCCACAGCTTTTGGCTGTATCTAACCAATGCTGTGTCTCTGCCTGCTCCCCGTCAGAATCGCTGAGCTTGTATACAAACTGTGCCGGATACTGGCGTTTCTGCCAAGCTTCCGCTATATTTGCGCCAACGGAACGTGAAAACCTTCGTATCTGATCGGTCAAGCTATACAGCTCTTCTTGAGGAAACCCCTTAGTCGGTTCAAAAATTTGTTGCTGCAGCTCAAAAGCAGCCTTATAAACTCTCAACTCCCTAAAGCTTGAAATCACTTCCCCCATACAATCCTCAGTCCTCCGTCTTCCGTCTTCCGTCCCCCGTTTCCTTACACACCATGCGCTTGACGCGATGTGTGTAGAAAAGGGGCACTTGGCTATCAGCTTGAACTGTCTCCCATCCATTGCACAAGGGGCAGGCCCTTGAAATCGGCATCGGAAGTGTAAATGGGGGCTTCATGCATCTGTGCGGTGGCATAAACCAGGGCATCAGCCATGGCAAGGCCATGGAGGAGCGAAGTGTCTGCCGCCTTGATTGCCAGGCTGTCGTCCAGGGGGACAATGGTTGATCGCTTCATGGAGCTGATGGCCAGAATCGCCTTTTCCTCGCCGACTTCACGCTTGAGGACCTTGTATACCTCATAGAGCACAACAACCGGGATGAGGATTGCATCGACTTCCGCGAGGCATTGCCCATATGTTTCGGCTTGTTTGCCATCGGTGAACCATTCCAGCCAGCCGCAAGAGTCAACTATATGCATCAGTAGCGATCCTTTTTGTCCCTGTATCCGGAGACATTGGCTCCTCGTGCGATGCCTCGAAGGGCCTCGAGCTCGACCTGGGGCATAAGAATGATCATGCCGTCTTTTTCCAGAACGGTCAGCTTTTGTTGAGGCTTTAGCTCAAGCCGCTCCCGTATAGCTCGTGGAAGGGCAATCTGGTATTTGCTTGAGATGGTGACTTCCATGCGTTTTATCCTTTATTTATCGATCATGATCGATAAATAAATCGTAAGACAGGCAACTGTTCCGGTCAATAGAGCCTTTGCCAGGGAAACCGGAAGACTTTTAGTGCGCACGCCTCGGAAAGCGCTTACATCATGATCAACCCTCGGGCAGTATACAAGCCTTCGTGTCTATTATGTCGACACAGCGTCGACTCACTAAGCGTGTTTCAAGAGTTTTGTCCACGGAACACACTGAAAAAAAACGGAAAAGAGAGACCCATGGCTGACAGGTGATCAGTCAGCCATGGGCCCAGATGTTCTTCTATCCGTGCTATTCCGTGTCATTCCGTGGGTCAATATCTTTTCTTCTTTTCGTGGCCTTTCGTGTGTTTCGTGGGGTCCCTCTTCTCTTTCTTCGCGCAGATTTGCGCTATTCGCGGGCAGTCACTTCTTTTTTTCTTTTTGTTTATTTTCGGGGCCTTTCGTGGTCCTCCTCCCGCCATCATCTGATCCCCTCGCCTGGGGCAGACAATAGGCCAAAACCAGCACAGTCAGCACACCGCTCGCCCCGTTGACGAACACATCGTGCCAGGTGAAGCTGCGGCCGGGAAGAAAATACTGGATGACCTCGTCCACTGCGCCCGCGGCAATGCAGAGGAGGATGCCGGGAAGGATGCGTCCTGTGCTCCCTGTTTGGTGTCGGGCTCGGTTTGACGAATAATGCACGAGTATGCCCAGGAGCGCATACTGCAGCATATGGATCTTTTCCCCGGGGTTGTCCTCCAGGGTTCCCAGGCCGAAAAGGGCAATGCAGAAGGCGGCGTAGACGAAATAGGTCCGGGGCGACCTGATGCCTCGAAGAGCCATGAAAGCGGGAGGGATCGCGAGGAGCGCTCCGGTTGCGGTATAGATGACCCGAAGGCCGTGCCCCCCGAGGAAGGAGTCCAGTTCGTTCCAGATGCGGGGCATGACCGGTAGGCTGGCGTAAAGGGCGAGCAGATAGGCGGCAACGAGGAGCCAGGGCCAGACGTTTCTGGATGGCTCCCTGTCCTCATTGGTCGTGTCGCGGTCCGCTGATGGATTGGAGAGCAAGCTCGCCAAGAAACGGAGAGCCCGGGAGAAAGGGGATATGAGCACGAGCAGCGCATTGGAAAAGGCGCTTCTAGGGGTGCTTTTCATGGTCCTGGCTTTCGGCCTTCAGATTCATCAGGGATGGTGCGGAGAGCCGGGTTCATCGAGCTCATCCTTCCGCTTCGTGCAGATCACGGATACCCACCTGGGCTCTTCTGAAAGCCTGGATCGGCTGGCCCGCATCGTGGAGCGGATCAACGGGCTGCCCTCTCCGGTAGCCTGTGTTGTGCACAGCGGGGATGTATTCGCGGACAGCCTTGCCGATTCCGCTATCCGGAAACAGGGATTGCGGATTCTGGATCGGCTGGAGCCTCCCCTGTATGCGGCTCCAGGCAATCACGACATCCTGCAGCGGGATATCGAGCGCACGCGGCGCGTTTGGTCCGAGGCCTTTTCCGGGCTGGTTCACACCAAGCGGGTGCGGGGGGTGCGCTTTGTCTTCGCCTACACCTATCCCCTGACGGGAGCCTTCCATGTGCCCGGATACGATCCTCTGGCTCACGTAGAGTCGGCTTTGGATTCGGCAGAAGACGGACCGGTCATCGTTGTGCACCACGCCCCCAGCTTATCGGAGCTCGTGGCTGGTGACTATAGAGGCGGCTGGGGCGAGAAGAAGCGCCTGGAGTGGAGGCGCATGTTGAGCCAAAGTAATGTGATTGCGGTGCTTGCGGGCCATTTTC
>CAYNCR010000102.1:0-9300 GCA_964395575.1 uncultured Desulfohalobiaceae bacterium | reverse complement strand
GGATGGAAACTTGCCCAGATACAAGGAGACGAAATTTTGAAACCGCAGTGTATATGAATACATGAGGATTTCAAAATTTTGCAGCGACGAAGGAGATGGGTAAGTTTTCGTCCAATCACTATTTGGACTCAATAGAGATACCACTGCCAGATCTCCGGACCCCAGAGGATGGTGAGCATCGCTCCCAGGCTGAGGAAGGGGCCGAAGGGGATGGCCGTCTGCATGCCCCTGCCGTCGGGGCGCAGGATATAGATAAGGCTCACCGCGAGGCCACAGACCGCGGAGAGAAAGATCATCAGGGGCAGAAGGCGCCAGCCCACAAGGGCGCCCAGCAGGAGCATGAGCTTGATATCCCCGCTCCCCAGCCCCTCCACGCCCTTAAGGAGCTTGTACCCCTTCTGCAGCAGCAGGAAGACTCCCGCTCCGAGCACGGCACCGAGGAGCGACTCCAGCCATCCCGGATGCAGGACCAGGCCGGCGCAGACAAAGGCGGCCGCAGCCCCGGGAAGGACCATGATATCCGGCAGGACGAAGCTCTCCAGGCCGATGAAGCTGACCACGATGAGCAGGCCGCCGAAAAGGAGGTAGACCACCCAGGGGCCTCCCAGCCCGAATTCCAGATACAGGGCCACAAGCCAGACCCCGGAGATGAGCTCCACAGCCGGATAGCGCGCGCTTATGCCCTCCCCGCAGCTCGAGCATCTGCCCCGGAGCAGGATATAGCTCACCAGGGGGAGGTTCTCCCACCACCTGAGCCGCTTCTGGCAATTGGGACAGTGCGAGCCCGGGGATACAATGGACTCCCCGCTCAGGTAGCGGTGGATGCAGACATTGTAGAAGCTCCCCAGGACCAGGCCCAGGACGGAGACGAAGGCCGCGGTGGCGAGTGTGGAGCCGAGGATCATGTTCTGGCCTCTTCCGGACTAAAATTGAACCTTTATCCCTGCTGCATTCATCTTTGCCAAGCCCACACCCCTCAACGCTGAACCGACCGGGAAACACTGAACGGGGAACGCGGAACGGGGAACGCCTCGGCCCTACCAGTTCATGGTTGCCTTCCAGGCGCTCGTCAGATCCCCGACAGACTCGCGAATGAAGGGCGACCCGCCGCTGGTCACTGTCAGCACGCCGTCCTCGGCCACACTGCCCAGACAGGCCAGGGTCTGGCCCCTGAAGAGCTCCTCGAAGGCATCTCTTCGATCCTCGGGCACGCAGACCAGGAGCCTGCTTGCGCTTTCGCTGTAGAGCCTCTCCTCTGGCGACAGGTCCCTGGGCCTGGCGGGGACCATATCCAGGTCGATTGCCGCGCCGAGCTCGCCGCCGATGGCCATCTCCGCGAGCGCCGGTCCCAGGCCCCCGTCGGAGAGGTCGTGGCAGGCGCTGACCAGCCCCTGGCGCACGGCCCGGTACAGGGTGCGGTAGCGGGCGCGGGCGCTCAAGAGATCCACCTGGGGCACCTTGCCGGCAGCGCATTGGCCCAGCTGCGCGGCATATTCGCTTCCCCCGAGCTCGTCCCGGGTCAGGCCCAGGAGATAGACCGCGTCTCCGGGGCGCTTGAAGTCGGAGCTGATGCAGGCGGAGACATCCGGGATCACGCTGACCAGGGAAAAGAGCACTGTAGGCGGAATGGAGATCTTGTACCCCTCCATGTAGTAGTCGTTCTTCATGGAGTCCTTGCCCGAAATGCAGGGCACGCGGAAGCCCAGGCAAAAGTGGGACAGGGCCTGGTTGGCCCGGACCAGCTGGGCCAGCTTGTATTCCCCGTCCGGGGTGCGCTCGGACGTTACCGGATCGCACCAGCAGAAGTTGTCCACCCCGGCCATGTAGTCCGGATCCGCGCCCACGGCCACCGCGTTGCGGATGGCCTCGTCCACGGCCCAGGCCATCATCCAGTAGGTGTCCAGGTCGCTGTAGCGGGGGCAGATCCCGTTGGACACGACCAGCCCGCGCTCGGAGTCGAGCACCGGGCGCAGGACCGCCGCGTCCGAGGGCGCGTTGCCCGATTCCCCCATCAGGGGCTTGATCGCGCTGCCGCCCTGGACCTCGTGGTCGTACTGCCGGATCACGTATTCCCGGCTGCAGATGTTCAGGCCCCCGAGCATCCGTCGCAGCCTCTGTCCCGGGTCCTGGTCGCGGGAGATCTCCAGTTCTTGCTCCTTTGGGGGGTCCCAGTCCGCTTCGAGCTCCATATGCGGCAGGCCGTTGTGCATGAACTCCATGTCCAGTCGCGCCACGGGCTTATCCCCGTAGGATACCCGAAAGAGGCCGCTGTCGGTGAAGCGCCCTAGGTCCGTGGCCTCCACGTCCATCTCCCGGGCCAGCTCCAGAAAGGTCTCCAGCTTGTCCGGAGGGACGGCCACGGTCATGCGCTCCTGGGCCTCGGAGAGCAGGATCTCCCAGGGCAGCAGGCCGTCGTACTTCAGGGGCACGCGGGCCAGGTCCATCTCGCAGCCGCCGCTCTCCTCGGCCATTTCCCCTACTGAGGAGGACAGCCCCCCTGCCCCGTTGTCGGTGATGGAGTTGTACAGGCCCCGGTCCCGGGCCCGCATGAGAAAGTCGTACATCTTGCGCTGGGTGATGGGGTCCCCGATCTGCACCGCCGTGGCCGGGGAGCCGGAGTGCAGGGCCTCGCTGGAGAAAGTGGCCCCGTGGATACCGTCCTTGCCCACGCGGCCGCCGACCATGACGATGCGGTCTCCGGACTCGGCCCGCTTTTCGTGGCTGGGCCGGCCCTGAATGGTGGCCGGCATGACCCCGATGGTGCCGCAGAAGACCAGGGGCTTGCCCAGATAGCGCTCGTCGAAGACCAGGCCGCCGTTCACCGTGGGGATGCCGGACTGGTTGCCCCCGTCCTCCACGCCCTTGCGCACGCCCTCGAAGACCCGCTGCGGATGGAGCAAACGTGGGGGAAGGGGCTGGTCATGAAAGGGAGAGGCGAAGCAGAACACGTCCGTGTTGCAGACCAGGTTCGCCCCCAGGCCCGTTCCCATGGGGTCGCGGTTCACCCCGACGATGCCGGTCAGGGCCCCGCCGTAGGGGTCCAGGGCGGAGGGGCTGTTGTGGGTCTCCACCTTGACGCAGACGTTGTGCGCCTCGTCGAAGCGGATCACTCCGGCGTTGTCCCCGAACACGGAGAGGCAGTAGTCCTTCTCCCCCATCTCCCGGCGCAGGATCTCCGTGCTCTTGACGATATAGGTCTTGAACAGGCTGTCGATCTCCTGCGTCCGGCCCTTGGTCCGGTCCGTGTAGCGGATCTCCGCGTTGAAGATCTTGTGCTTGCAGTGCTCGGACCAGGTCTGGGCCAGCACCTCCAGCTCCGCGTCCGTGGGCTCGGGGTCCAGACACTCGGCTCTGCGGCTCTGGCGAACGTCCTCTCGGGCGTAATAGCCTCGGATTGTCTGCAGCTCCAGCGGGCTCAGTGCCAGGGTTCCCTCCTCGCTCAGCCGGATCAGGCCCTCCTCGTCCAGCTCACTGATGGGAACGATCTCCACCCGATCCAGGGACTGGCCGGTCACGCGAGGGGCAAACGCGGAGAATCCCGGCTCGGCCTCCCATTCCGAGCGGGCCTTGATGCGGAACTGCTCGATGAGCTCGTTGCACAAAAGCTCCCTGGCGATACGCTGCGCGTCCTCACGGCCCAGATCCCCACGCAGCAGGTATTCCGTTGCGGTATAGACCTGAACCTCTCCGTCGGGGGCCAGGCCGTCGCGCAGGGTCTCCCCGGCCACGCGGCCTTCGTTGTCCGTGACACCGGGGCGATAGGCGACCTCGACGATCCAGTCCAAATCATCGGCAAGCGGCTCAAAGGAGACCTCATGCAGCACAGGATCGTGCAGCAGCCTCCGGTCCAGCACACGCTCCAGATCGCTGTCCTCGATGCCTTCCACAGTATAGACCTTGATCAGCTGCACCTTGTCCACGGGGAGCTGCAGCTCCCGCCGAATGCGCCGGGCCGTCCCTTGGCCCTGGACATCCCGGACGTGAGGTTGAAGGCCTACATGAATGCGCTGCGGCATATACGGCTCCAGTAGGGAAAATGATTCGATTTTTGGGCTTGAAAGAGTATCCAGGCATGCACAAGGCTGCCCCGAAGCGGTTTAGACTAGCAAAGTCCCCGGCAAAGGCCAAGGAGAAAAAGGCGTGGGGTATATGTGGGGATAGAGGCTGAGCGGGGCCGTTTGGGCAAGTCCGGATGGCAGCGAGACCCTGTGTGCATCTTTTGCGCATATCCGCAAAAAGAGAAAAACAAGCAGCGCACTCAAGGAAAAAGCTGCCGGAGCAACGCCCATCCGAAGTTGCTTTTCATAAGGATAGAGCCGGATCGACTTGGTTGAGGCCGAACCATGAGAACGTGTACATCGCAGCCCAAGAAGCAAGGGCGTTCCTGAGCAGCCTCTCGAAATCCACAACACCTTTACTGTCCGACTCTCTCAATAAGCCTCTCCACCAATTCCGGATCGAACTGTGTGCCGGCGCAGCGCCTCAACTCGGCAATCGCTTCCTCAAGAGACAGGGCCTCTTGATAGGGCCGATCACTGGTCATGGCGTCGTAGGCATCCACAATAGCCAGAATGCGGCAGGCCATGGGGATGTCCCGGCCGGATGCTCCCGTGGGATAGCCCTGGCCGTCCCATCTCTCGTGGTGTTTGAGGATCAAGTCCGCGATTGGTTCCAAATCGGGAATTGATGAGGCAATACGGTGACCTATCTCGCAGTGTTGCTGCATTTGCGTCCACTCTGACTGAGTCAGGGGGACCGGCTTGTAAAGGATGTGGTCCGGAATGCCCACTTTCCCCAGATCATGGAAGCGGGCGAGCAATCTCAGATCGTTCTCGAAATCCTGCGAAAAGTTCAGTTCACGGGCCAATGCAACACAGAGCTCCTGCAGGCGATCGCAGTGGCCCTCTGTCTTGAAATCGCGAGCCTCCATGGACATAGTGAGGGCCTGCAGGATAGCGCTGCGGACGCTTCCCTCGCGCTGAATCTTATCCCGATACATCCGGTTATCCGCCTCCCGGAAAAGACCGTACATGTCCGGCCCCGTTTTTTCGCCCACCGCTTGACCCACGGACAGGGAGACAGGAATTTCCGGATCGGCGTTGTTGTATTCCTGAACCGCCTGGTGGAGTCTTTGCAGCATATATTCCACCATTTGCCAATCCGTCTCTGTAAACAGTATCGCGAACTCGTCCCCGCCGATCCTGGCTATAATGTCGCTGTTTCGGAAATTTTGCCGCAATAAATCGGCGACTTTCACGAGCAGCTGATCCCCGGACTGGTGCCCCAGAGTGTCATTGACGAACTTGAGCCCGTCCAAATCGCAGACGACAATCCCCACGGGCGAATAACGGCTGTCCGAGAGGCGCTCCATCTCCTCTTCAAAGAAATTCCGGTTATAGAGACCGGTCAATGCATCGCGGACGCTCAATTCCCTGAGCCTCTCTTCCATCTGCTTGCGCTCGGTAATGTCGTGGGCCAGTTGGGCCAACAGAGACGCGGCCTCGATATCCGCCTCGGTATAATCACTCGGTTTATTGCCTACCCCGAGCATGGCCACGATGGTATTGCCTTTGTACACTGGGACCACCATTTCGCGGACGATTTGGGGATGCCCCTGTGGAAGGCCCGTTCTGTGGGACAATAAGCCGCAGTCGTTGTGAATGACCGCTTGATGCGTGCGGACGCAGTCCATCCAGATACCCGCCTTGTCCGCGTCCGGGAGGGCTTGCTCATTCGGTACGGAGCAAACCTGCAATGTGCGTGTGGACCACACTTTGCGGGACACCGTCTCCAGATACGGCTTGAGAAGATGGTAAAACCCGACCCGACTGTCCGTGATTGCCTCGACCTCGTCCACTGTCGCGGTAAGGATTTCCTGAAAGGAATGCGTGAACGAATATTCCATGAGCCGCAGCCGTGCCTGCAAAATTCTTTCCGTGCGCTTGCGATCGGTGATGTCTATGACGGAACCGACACTTTTCCTGGTTCCAGGAATCATATCCACGGAAAGGCAGGTATCCTTCTTGGCTCCCTCACTCGTCTTTATTCGGATTTCATACTGGCGTGGCACTGCATCGGGATTCGAGCGCCGCAAGGAATGGTATTCCTTGATTATGTCTATATCCTCGGGTTGTACATACTCCAGAACGGATTTTTGACCATTTACCAACTCTCTGGAACATCCTATCAATTCCTCAAAATTGGAGTTCACCTCAGATATGGTTGTATCCTCTTCAACAATAAATATTGCCGCTCCTGACGTCTCGAAGAGGGTCCGGTAGTAGTTCTTCGAGCGGCGCAGGGCTTCCTCGGCTTGTTTACGCTCCGTGACATCCCTCTGGATGCCTACGTGCGCGTAAATGTGGCCACTGTCGTCCTTCAGGGGCATGACCCTGAATTCACACACGAAAGTCGATCCGTCCTTTCTTTGCTTGACCCCCTCGCCGATATAGGATTCGCCCGAATTGACCGTTTCTTGGAGCTCCTTCTGTATTCCCGGTGCATCAGGATCCGCATGAAAGGAAAACGCGCTCAGGCCTTTGACTTCCTCCAGCTTATAGCCGTAGAGCTCTTCCAAGCTCTTATTGATATATGTAACCTGGAAATTCGTATCTGTGACGACGACTGAATCATGTATATTCTCTATCAGAGTACTTAAAAAACGATTCTGCTCTTCTGAATGCTTCCGCTCAGTAACATCCCTCGTGCTGAAGAGCAGCTTTGGAGCATTAAAAATTTCATCGTTTACAATCTTGCCGATTGTCTCAAACCATAACCAAGAATCATCTTTGCTAAGAGCACGGTATTCAACCTTGTAACCATCCCTCTCCAACTTTAAAAATGTATCCAGCTCATCCTTGATAAAGGGTCTGTCCTCCGGATGCACGAAATCGAGAACATTGCTGCCAATAAAGGATTCCAGCTCATAGCCAAGGATCTCGTGAGGCTTGCCCGCGTATTCAATTTTTCCCTCAAGATCGGTGATTGTCACCAAATCAAACATATTGTCTCGAATAAGCTCCAGGACCCGTATATTTTCCTCTCGTTGCACCTCCCTCTGCTTCCGCTCGGAAATGTCCAGGCCCATCACGCCAATGCCTTCCAGATCCCCGTCTTGTGAATACAAGGGGTAGCTCCGAATGTTCTGATAAAGACCGCTGGGAGCTTCCTTGTCAATCTCCTCCGTCGCACCTGTCCGTATTGTCTCCAGCACTGGGCATTCCTCACACGGGGCCTGTCGTCCTCGTAGAGCTTGATAGCACGGCCGCCCCTCCAGATTTTCAGGTTCCTCGCTGACCAGATCTCCCGCCTTTTGATTGGCCCACTGGATTCGCAGGTCCGGATCCAGTGTCATCATGGACTCGCTGAAGGCGTCGAAAAGGGGATTTTCTCGGCGGGACGGATTCAGGTTCGCGTACATGAATTCTCTTCCTGCTCAGGTATTATTCTTCCGCAAGGTGGTGAACAATTACTTCACAATAATAGTTCGCTCCAATAACACTGTTTATTGTTTTCTGTAAAACACCCTCTTAATTCTGGACTGAATGAGTCCCCTATTTGGCAAAACTTACGTCAACTATTCAGCAATTCTCTGGACTCGGCGTCAATGTTCACGGGTCTGTAACTATTCACCAACTCACAGTGTGCCGACACAGGGTATTTTGCATCATTTGAGAGAAAACTCTTATTGCCTGGTTCCCGATTGCGTAAGCCGAATAAATCCCTTCTCCTTCTGCCAGTGAGGCTTTCAAGACATGCAGCCGGCCGCAAGAAGATCGAGGCCAGATGCAAACCGGACGGACAGGAAGGCGTGATATGCGGCGATGCTTAGATCGGCACGGGGTGCTCCGAGCAACAGCCCCCTTCTTCGGTTTGCCCGGAACCGTCGTATATAGTACACACTCCGAAGCGACAGGCGGATCCGTGCCGGGGTCCGCCGCTTTTTTGCCAAGCGAACACGCAGCGGGAATGCGCGCATGCACCTCCAGGGACAGCGATTTCTGGGCCCGGCGGGGATCACCCTGGTCGTGGCCTTCGTTACCGCCCTACTCCCCTCATCCATCGACCTCTACCTCCCGGCCCTTCCCGGGCTGAGCGAGGATTTCGCCACCTCCGAGGCCTCGGTCAACCTGACCCTGATCCTCTTCTTCCTGGGCATGGCCGGGTCCATGCTCATCTGGGGCCCCCTGAGCGACAAGTACGGCAGAAAGCCCGTTCTCCTGGCCGGCCTGACCCTGTTCACCGCCTCCAGCCTGGCCTGCGCCGCAGCAGGCTCCATCCTCCAGCTCATTCTTTTCCGGATCTTCCAGAGCCTCGGTGCGGGAGCCGGAGTGGCGGTGAACAACGCCATCCTCAAGGACGTCTTCACCGGCAGGCAGCGGGAACGCGCCCTGGCCACGGTAATCACCCTGATCCTGATCACTCCGGTGGTCGCCCCCGCACTGGGCGGTTTCCTGCTGCAGCTCATGTCCTGGCGGGGGCTCTTTGTGCTGCTCGGATGCGTGGGACTTGTGGCCCTGGGGCTCTCCCTGCTGCTCGGCGAAACCATCCACAAACGCCAGGACAGGAATCTTTTGGCCACCCTGGCCCGCATGGGGGCCGTGCTCAAGAACCCCCGCTTCACCTTTCTCCTGGCCATCTTCTCCAGTCCCATGCTTCCGGCCATGGCCTTTGTCGCGGCCTCTTCCTACATCTTCATCCAGGACTTCGGCTTAAGCGAGATGCAGTACGGGCTCTACTACATGGTCATCTCCGTCTTCCGGGTGCTCGGCCCCTACCTCTACATCTCCCTCTCCCGCTTTATCCCCTCCAGGCACATCATCACCGCGGGCTTTTCCACCACACTAATCACCGGGATCCTGCTCGCCGCGTTCGGCTCCCTGGGACCGGTTTGGCTCACCGCCGCGATCGTCCCCCTTATTCCGGCCGGCCCCATGCTCCGGCCACCGGGAGTCAACCTTATGCTGGAGCAGCAGGATCTGGAGGACGCGGGCTCGGCCTCCTCCATCATCAACTCCGCCCCGTTCTTCTTCGGCGGAACGGGAATGCTCCTCATCTCCCTGGGGATGCAGCGGCCCATTCTCCTGCTGGCCCTCATGTGCGCGATAATCGGCGCGGCCACCACCGTCCTGTGGCTCGCGGCGTCTCGCAGGGCCTTCGTGGCATCGGTTCTGGAGCGTTCATTCCGTGAGGGATCAATCAAGGGATAGTGCCACATGTACAACATGGCCCGGAGCCTGAAGAAACTTTCAACAACTGATATGGAGGGCTGGAGCTCTGAGGGTCCAGATTTCGATTTGC
>CAYNCR010000101.1:0-9347 GCA_964395575.1 uncultured Desulfohalobiaceae bacterium | reverse complement strand
CGCTCCCGCGGTCATTCTGGACGCGGAGCGTCCCTGACATGTCCCCACGCAGAGCCTGGGACCAATAAAGTGTGTTTTCCAGGGCCGCGGATCCAGCACACACAGCCCTGAAATCGTTCAAAAAAGGTTTCACCGCGAGTTATTTCGCCCCACATTGGCCATTGACAAGCATGTGACCGGTCAGTCTTCGGTTTCGGCTGAGCCGTCGAGCTCATACAGGGCGTCCTGCAGACGCTGGCGTTCTTCCGGGAGTGTTGCGGAGCGCAGTTTCTCCACTTTGTAGGGCATGCCGTAGATAACCCTGCACCGCGCACCGGGCACCGGGAGCTGGAATTTATCCCAGGCCTTGTGGAAGCGCTTGACCATGCTGGAACGGACCCGGACGGGCACGATCCAGGCCCCGGATTTGTAGGCCAGATAAAGCACACCATCCTTGACCTGGTGCCTTGGCCCCTTGGGGCCGTCCACAGTGACCACCGCGTCCCTGTCCAGGTGGTCCATGAGATCAATCGTACCCTTGAGGGCCCTGACTCCGGAGCGGGTGCTGCTGCCCCTGGAAATATTGTATCCCATGCGCTCCAGGATCTGGGCCAAAAACTCCCCGTCCCTGCTTGCGCTCACCAGGGCGATGATGCCCTCCTTGCGATGGAGAAAACACGGAGCGAACAACTCGTCGTGCCACAGAGCGAAAACGACCCGATCCCTGTTCCTCAATGCCCCGATTGGGCCATAGCCGACCTGCTCATAGCGGAGAGTCCTTGCCCACACCCTGTAGAGCTGAAAGGTCAGCGCAGCGAGTCTTTCCGTATTTGCGATACTGGCCATAAGCTGGACTCACCCATAAAAATTAAAGTTATCCTTGAACGTTCACCCCAGCTCCAGGAGCTCCCGTATGTTATGGTGCAGGATTTTTTCCCTGGTCCTCTCCGGGATATCCAGATCCAGGATCTTGTCCAGCTCCCTGCGTGGATGCCCGAAGGGAAAGTCGGACCCGAAAACAAGCCGATCCTCCCCAAAGCGCTGCAGGTAGTCCAGGATCTCCGCCCTGGATGCGAGGCTGGTATCGGCGTACACCCGATGGAGCTCCCATAGACCGGCTGAGGCGATGGCCCTGTATCCGCCGTTGAGCCCGCCCAGATGGGGAATGATGACAAGAGCCCCAGGCGCAAGCTCCTTGATGAAATAGACGGTATTTTCGAGCTCCTCCTCAAGCACCACCGGAAGCCGCCTGTCCTGGATCAGGTCCAGCATCTGCCGGCAGCGGGGATGCCCGTACAGGTAGCGCGGCTCGTCGGCGTGCCTGTGCCACTTGATTCCCTTGTGCTCCGGCTGGAGCTCCTCCAGGGCGAAGTCGTTCCAGACGAAGAAGTAGGGAATCACCTCCAGCTCGGCATTGCCCGCTCTCAGGAGATACTCGTTCGCCCTTGCTCTTCGCTCCCGCCACTCCGGGCTGTCCCGGAAATGGGGATCGAAGCGGTCGTAGATCTCCATCACCGGCGGAAACATGGCCGTCTTGGCGATGCCGCTTCCCCGTGCAAGGGCAAAATAGTCCTCAAAGGACTGAGGGGGGCTCCTGTCCTGGATTCCACAATGGGCATGGCCGTCAATGGCATAGGGTGTCACGGCTGTTCCTCCACTCTCCGGAAGTCACTGCGGCCGAAACGTTTTTGATCGGAACATCCCTTCTTCCAGGCAGGTTAAATAAAAAGCCAAGAGCCCGCAACCCTCCTCGGGCTGCGGGCTCTCTCAAGGGCCGTTCCGGCGTTCCGGAAGAACATGACCTCCGGAAGACTAGAACAGGCCGGTGACCTTGCCCGTGTCGGGTTCCACGTCAACCTTGGTGTATGCCGGATCGGAGCTCGTTCCGGGCATGAAGGGAATGGTTCCGGCCACGGGCACGAGGAACTTGGCTCCGGAGTAGATGTAGATATCCCGGACAGGCAGACGCCAGCCCTTGGGCACGCCCTTCCAGGTGGGCTCGTGGGACAGGGAGAGATGGGTCTTGGCCATCATGGTGGCGTAGTCCTTGAACTGCGGGTCGTCTTCGAGCATCTTGGCCTTGCGCTCCGCCTCCGGGGACCAGTCCGCGCCCTCGCCGCCGTAGACCTCGCGGGCAATGGTGTCCACCCGCTCGCGCAGCGGCATGTCCATGGAATAGAGGAATTCGAACTTGGACTCTTCCTCGCAGGCGTCGATCACCGCGTCCGCAAGCTCCAGAGCGCCGTCGCCGCCGTCCATGAAGTGAGTGGAGGCGGCGCACCTGGCTCCGGCCTCCTGGGCCCGCTTCTTGACCAGATCGATCTCCTCCTTGGTGTCCGTGGGGAAGCAGTTGACGCAGACCACGGGATTCATCCCGGACTTGCGGATGACGTTGATCATGTGGATCAGGTTGTCCATGCCCTTTTCCAGCAGGTCCAGGTTCTCCTTGGTGTATTCCTCCGGCAGGGGCCGCCCCGGGGTCACCTTGGGGCCGCCGCCGTGCATCTTCAGGGCGCGAATGGTGGCGGTCAGCACGGAGACATGGGGTTTGAGACCGCTGTTGCGGCACTTGACGTTCCAGAACTTTTCGAAGCCGATGTCCGCGGCGAAGCCGCTCTCGGTGACGTGGTAGTCGAACATCTTCAGCCCCATCCGGTCCGAAATAACGGAGGACTGCCCCACGGCGATGTTGGCGAAGGGACCCGCGTGGACCATGCAGGGCTGATATTCCGCGGTGCACATCAGGGTGGGATTGATGGTGTTCCGCATCCAGGCGGTCATGGCGCCGCCGACATTGAGATCGCCGGTGGTGACGCGATCGCCGTTCAGATTGTAGGCCACGGTCATGTTGTTCAGGCGGTTGCGCAGATCCGCCAGATCCGTGGCGATGGAGAGGATGGCCATGCACTCGGAGCTGACCGCGATATTGAACCCGGACTCCATGGTGTATCCGTTGGCCCTGCCTCCCAGGCCGATGACCGTTTTGCGCAGGGCCTGGGCGCAGTAATCGATGATCCAGTTCATCTCCACACGGTTGGGATCGATGTTCAGGGGCGGGATCCCGGAGAGCTGCTCGATCTTTTCCGGGCCGTAGTTGCGCTCGTGCTGCATGCGCGAGGTAAGCGCCACCATGGCCAGGTTGTGCGCGTTCATGATGTCGTTGATGTCACCGGTAAGGCCCAGGGAGAACTCGGTCATGGGGATCAGGATGGAGTTGCCGCCGCCTGCTGCGGAGCCCTTGATGTTCATCGTTGGGCCGCCCGAGGGCTGGCGCAGGGCGCCGCCAACATTCTTCCCCCGTTTGCCCAGGCCTTCCATGAGCCCCACTGAGGTGGTGCTCTTGCCCTCGCCGAGCGGAGTGGGCGTGATGGCGGTGACCTCGATGTACTTCCCGTCCGGCTTGTCCTGCATCCGGTTCATGATCTTGAGGAAGTCGAGCTTGGACAGTCGGCCCATGGGGATCATCTCTTCCTTGGAAAGGCCGAGCTTGTCCCGCCACTCGTCGGGCATGGGCATGTTCTGCTCAGCGGCCTCGGAAATCTGCCAGTCCTTCATTTTTGAAACATCGTACGCCATCTCCCTCTCTCCTTGTTTAAGGGTTCAGGGGGGATCCCCGGTAAAGCCCTGTTCGCGGAGAGCCCACTTTCCCGTGCGGCGCACCTGAAGGCGCAAGACGCTCTCCTCGGGAAGGGGAGCCCCAAGGCACACTCACCCTGTTCCCGCAGCCCGGGACCTCTTCAAAAAGAGCGGACACCCCGCTTTTCCGCCTTATATAATTGAGAATCTTGTTTCATGTCAAAGGGTTCCGAAAAAAAATTCCACTTTTATTGCTGGGGCTCCAGGCTCCTCACCCAGATGGCTTCCGAGACTGTGAATGATTTGCCCTGCGAGCCCGGACAAAGAGCACCTCCTTTCAAGCAGCACCCAAAAAATTTTTTTTAAAGCAATTCAAAGAAAATAAAAAGTTAACTTGTGGAATTTGTATAGCTTTGTTGTGGAATTTCATGTCGAAAACTCAATGATCCCTTGACCGGTCTCCATTCAGCGCTCATCGGGTAAAGACACGGATTGCTCCGGGTTAAAGAATATATTGTTTGAAATCAAATAGTTACAAAATACATACAACAATGCCCCTACCCTGCTGTCATTCCATCTCAATTCGTTTGAAAAATTCCGGTCAATAAGTAATTGTCCCAGCGTATGGCAAGCCAATGGCAAGAAATAAAAATAATTCTCAATGAGCGGTTGAGACCGGGAATATTCAAGGTCTGGATCAAGCCTCTCCAGGGCGAAGTCCAGGATGGGCGACTGATTCTGACTGCTCCCAATGAGTTCGTCGTCTCCTGGGTCCGGGACCGCCTCGCTGATCAGATCCGGTCTGCAGCCGCGTCTCATCTCGGATTCGAGCCGGAGCTTGTCCTGAGTGCGGAGAAAAAGGATACCGGGACCAGGGATAATGGCCCTCTGATCAAGTCCCGGACCCGCTCGGAAATGGAGCTTCCGGTGCAGACTCCGGGCCCCAAAACCAGAAAGGTCAGCTGGCGGCACTCCTTCAACGATTTTGTGGTGGGCTCCAGCAATCAGCTGGCCTATGCGGCCTGCACGAGCCTGTGCCGGACAAACTTCGAGCAGGACAACCTCTTTCTCTGCTCCGGACCGGGCCTGGGCAAAACCCACCTCGCGCAGGCCATCGGGAACGAGCTGTGCGAACAGAAGCAACAGGACTCCATCAACGTGGTCTATGCCTCATCGGAACAGTTCGCCAATCAAATGGTCCGGGCCCTGAAATCCAAGGACCTGGACTCCTTTAAGAAACGCTACCGGGAAAATGTCGATCTGCTCCTTCTGGAGGACATCCATTTCTTTCAGAGCAAGGAAAAGATGCAGGAGGAGCTCCTCTCCCTGATCAAGGCCCTTGAGGAGAACGGGAGCAAGGTGGTCTTCACCAGCTCCTTTCTGCCCCGGGAGCTCAAGGAGGTGGACAACCAGCTCGCCTCCTACTTCTGTTCCGGCCTGCTGGCGCCCATCGAAAAGCCGGACTATGATGTCCGGATGCGGGTTTTGCAGAACAAGGCCAGGAACTACCAGATCGACATCCCCGAGGACATATCCCATCTCGTTGCCTCCAGCATCACCCAGGATATCCGCCAGCTGGAGAGTTGCGTCCGGAATATGGCCATGAAGGCCAGGCTCCTGAATCAGAGGATCTGCCAGGATCTGGTTCAGGATGTGCTCCAGCACTATGCCCTCGAGTGCACCTCGCTGGATCTGGAGAAAATCACGGAGTACATCTGCAAAACATTTGAGCTGTCCCGGGACAAGCTGTGCTCCCGAAGCCGGAAAAAGCAGATCGTGCTCGCCAGAAATGCCGCCTTTTATATGGCCAGGCAGTTTACGA
Organism: uncultured Desulfohalobiaceae bacterium; assembly: GCA_964395575.1. Classification (GTDB taxonomy): domain Bacteria; phylum Desulfobacterota; class Desulfovibrionia; order Desulfovibrionales; family Desulfothermaceae; genus JAIPDU01. The sequence continues at coordinate 3,970 of CAYNCR010000101.1, read as the reverse complement.
GCCTTTCCCTGAAGGACATCGGGAAACAGTTCAATCGAAGGCACTCCACTGTGCTGAAAGGGATTGCCAATATCGAGCGGGAAATATCCCTGGATACCACAGTGGGCCGCCAGGTGACCCGGATCGCGGAACAGGCCAAACAGGCATGATCCGCTCCGACCCAACAAGGTATCAATGAAGCTCCCTTCTGCTCCAACTGAGCGCATTGGCCCAGGGGCGGATCGCATTTGTTCGAGCTTTTTGAACCCAGACTCGCTCGAGAGCGGAAGGATATCTCGGCAGGCTCAGGGAGAGGGGGCAGCCGGCCCACGGGAAAGAAGCCCGGGGCCGGCTTGATTACGGGCTACAGCCGAAGCTCAAAGGAGCTGTGCTCCTTGTCGTAGTCGATCCACTCACATTGGACGTCTTCCACACGGCTCATGGTCGGTCCGTTGAAAAGCCTTTTCTTCAGCTCCTCCAAAGAGTCCTCGCTGCCCTGGGCCAGCACTTCCACGCGCCCGTCGCTCAGATTGCGCACCCACCCCTTGATATTCAGATTATCCGCCTGGGACCTGGTCCAGGACCGGAAGTTCACTCCCTGAACAACTCCGGAAACCGTGCAGTGCAGCGATTGCATATTCCTCCTCCTTGCTCCTTCGTGATTGGACACGACTCAGGCTCCTGGTTCACACTCTCACTCAAATGCCTTTTTCAATACCTTATCCTAACACGTTTCTGGGATCAGGATAAGGTTTCCTGAGCCGCAAAGACCCCATCCGGATCCCTGTGGTTTTTTCCTCCCTTTCTCGATACCAGCACCCATCCCTCATTCCCGGACTATTCGGGCACAACCAAGCATGAAACTGCTGCGCGGTCCGCGCCAGACTATTTCTCCTTACTCCCGCAGAATAGCCTTGGCCGGAATAAGCCCAGTTGCGCTCGCGGAGACGATGTTGCCCGCAACACCCGCTCCGTCCCCAGCCACATAGAGGCCTCTGATGCCGGTCCGCAACTGATTGTCCGTTTTCACCTGCGTGGCGAAGAACTTGATTTCCGGGGCATAGAGCAGGGTTTCATCGTTCGCAACACCGGGCACCACTTTATTCAGCTTTTCCAATCCCTCGGACAGATTGGTCAACAGGCGCTCCGGCAACGCCATGGCGATGTCCCCGCAAACCACATTCTGCAGGGTGGGCTCGATATAGCCCTTGCTTATCCTGTGCCAGGTGCTTCGCCTTCCCCGCTTCAGATCCCCGAGGCGCTGCAGGATGGGATGGCCCCCTCCTATAAGCGTGGCCAGACGACCGATGGACTCGCCGTAGGAGCGATTGTCCGTCACCGGCTCCGTCAGGACCACCTTGGAGAGGAAGGCGAAATTGGCGTTGTCCGATTTCCGTTCCTGGTAGGCGTGGCCGTTGACGCAGACAAAGTCCTGGTAGTTCTCCTGGGAGACGAAACCCCCGTAGTTGGTGCAGAAGGTGCGGGTCTGATCGTCGTACTTCCGGGTTTGGATAAAGAAGGTGGGGTCGTAGATAATATCGGTGATATCCTGAAGAATGTCGTTGGGCACCTCCACCCGAACACCCACTTCGATGCCGCGTTGGGTAACGCCGATTCCGTTCCGCTGGGCCAGGGAGCCCATCCATTCCGAGCCCAAACGGCCGGGGGCCAGGATAACCCGCGGTGCGCGCAATTCCCCTTCGGAAGTGACCACTCCCCGTACCTGACCCTGATCCAGAATCAAATCAGTGACTTCCGTGTCGGACAGGACGTCCACGCCGCTTTCCTCGATCCCTCGAAGCATCTCAGAGATATGCTCCGGAAGATTGTCGCTGCCCAGATGCTTCTGCCTGATCAGAAGCAGCTCGATTCCCTCCCGGCGGGCCTCCTTGCGGATATTCCTGGCTGTCTCCTCATGGGTGGGATAGACAGGGCCGTCCATGCCGTGGGCGCTGAAAATGGCCTCCGTTTCCTCGATAAGGGCGCTGGCTTTCTCCTGGCTCATGAACTGGGTCAGATCGGTCTGTCCCAGCTTGGGGACGAAGTTCAGCTTGCCGTCGGAGAAGAGACCCGCCCCGCCGATACCGGACAGGATATGGCACGGATCGCAGGCAATGCATTGCTGGTTCTGATTCACAGGGCATCTGCGCTGTCGCGGCAAAGGGCCCCGATCGATCAGGGCGATCCGCAGCCCGGAATGGCTCGCCAGGTAATGGGCGGCAAAGAGCCCCGCGGGCCCGGCGCCCACGATAATCACGTCGTATTGCTGCGTCATATCCCTTTCCTCTGGATCAGACGGTTTCCCCTTCCTGATCCAACACGCGCCTCGCCAGGCTTATTCGCTGCCAGACCGTAACAAACACCAGAATCAGGTAGGAAAGGAGCCCGATCCAGAGGAACGCGATGCGGGCCGGAGGGATCAGGGCGAGCACAAGGCCCCAGACCAAGAGATAGATCGTGCGCGCCGTGCGATCCATGAGACCGATGGCGCATCTGCCTCCCAGGGCTTCCAGGCGGGCCTTGCTGTAGCTGACCAGAAAGGAGGCAAGCAGGGCCAGCAGGAGCCCGAGGTGGATCCAGAAGGCATCCAGGCCGAGAGTGACAACATAGACCCAGAATCCCATAAGGTAGAAAAAGTCCGCGAACCGATCCAGGGTGGAGTCCAGAAAGGCGCCGAATCGGGTCTGTTCTCCCCGTTGGCGGGCCAGATATCCATCCAGTCCGTCCGAAACCGCTGAGAGGGCTATGAGCAACACCCCGGCAAAAGCCGCCAAGAAGAATCCCAGGGGAACCAGGACAGCGAGGCCCAGGCCGATCAGGCTTGCCTGATCCGGGCTGATTCTCTCGGCATGCGGGGCTATGTATTGGTCCAGTGTCTGATAGTAGATCTGTGCCGCCTTGGTCTCTCTCCAGTCCATGCCTCCTCCGCAGTAGTGGTCCATCCAGGGATTATTCCGGCCGAGGGCCCACGCTGGCGCAATAGATCATGCTTTCCTCCTCACCGTCCAGGGCGAACAGGGAGTTGACCTGATCGTCGAAGAAGGCCGCCACGGGGCAGGCCGACAACTCCAGGGCTTCCGCGGCCAGAAGGAGGTTCTGGCAGATATGCCCCGCATCCATCAGGATATAGCGCATGCCGCGGTGACCGTATTTGCTCATGGAGCGCCGGAAGACGGCGCTCCAGCAGACATCGATCGCGGATTGCCCCATGAATTGCTGATTAATGCAGGCCGCGGACATCTGCTTGCCGAAATGGCCCTCCCGAAGCAGCTCAAGGCTGAATTGGCCCACATTGAAATGATACGCCCCCGGTGGAAGGCCCTCCACCCCGAAAAGAAGAAGATAGGTCTCCACCGGATAAAGGCCTCCGGCCGAGGGAGCCGTGCGGAGATCCAGGCTTCCGGCGCGGGCGGTAATGCCCTGACAGGCCCAGAGCAGATCGGCCAGCTCCTGCCTGCTGATCTCCCGGTCCCCGTAGCGGCGTCTGGAGCGCCTCGTTGCCAGAACCTCGCTAAGCGGAGCCTCCAGGGATTGCGGCTGGGGGAGCTCGTAGCGGGAGACCCCCTTGTAGACCTTGTACAAGGCAGCGGGGGACACTTGGGGCTTGGAGCGGAACAGGGAGTTCTTGTCGAACTTGGTTTCCTGCAGGTAGCGCCACCCCTGCAAGGACTTGAGATCGGGCATGGCCGGCACCTCGTTTCTTTTTGAGTGTGAAGGATGGATTCGCTTTTTTTGTATGAAAATGTGTCCAAGGCGTTGAATTCTTGAGGAATTGTCCGCGAGGCGAAGGCGGGTGGAGCGCTTCGCTGGGTTTCATAATACACCTTGGCTTTGTTGGTACCGCTTGAGGTGGAATTGATTCCACTCCAGACAGAATTCACACCATTTGAATCCTGCTTCACCGAAAGTGATCCGGGAATGTCGATGAGGTGCTCAGTATCCCATCATGGGAAACCCGGGATGAAACCCGCGCTTCAGCGTCCACCCGCCA
>CAYNCR010000100.1:0-9374 GCA_964395575.1 uncultured Desulfohalobiaceae bacterium | reverse complement strand
CCATCATGTGAAACCCGGGATGAAACCTGCGCTTCAGCGTCCACCCGCCTTCGCCGCGCGCCATTTTCATGCTTGGTTGTGCCCGGGTGGGTCAGGAATGAGGGTTTTATCAAGCATCCGCTGCAAACTGACGAGGAAGCGATGAACACGCTGTGTCTGGATATCGGAAGCGGCACGCAGGACATTCTGTTCAGCCTGGAAGGCACGAACCCGGAGAACTGGCCCAAGTTCGTCATCCCCTCGCCGGCCCGGCGCGTGGGAGAAAGGATCCGGCGGCTAGCGGAGGCCGGGAGGCCGATCTATCTCCACGGGAGCAACATGGGCGGTGGATTCAAGGGCGTCCTGCGGGAACATCTCCGGCAGGGCGGCTTTGTGGCGGCCCATCCTTGCGCTGCGGAGGCCCTGGCGGATTCCGAGGACAAAGTCAGGGACATGGGGGTGGCGATCCGGGAGAGCCGTCCAGAAGGGTGCGCCGCGGTCAAGCTTGCCGACTACGAGCCCGGCTTCTGGGACGGCTTTCTGGCCCAGCTGGACCTGCCCGCTCCGGATCTGGTCCTGGCTGCTGTCCAGGACCACGGCTATCACCCGCAGGGCAGCAACCGGCTGGGGCGCTTCGCCGTCTGGCAGCGCCTGTTGCGGGAGAGCGAGGGCCGACCCGAGGCCTTTCTCTTCCGGCAGCCGCCGCAGGAGCTCACCCGCCTGCGCAGCCTGCACCAGGCTATCGGCCATGGTATTGTGGCGGACACTGGGGTGGCCGCGGCCCTCGGGGCCCTTTCCGTCCCGGAGGTGGAGCGGGCCTCCAGGGAGCGCGGTGCCTGCGTGGTTAATGTGGGCAACAGCCACACTATTGCCTTTCTGGTCCTGGATGGGGCTATCCGGGGGATCTACGAGCATCACACGGGACTTTTGGGCCCGCAGACCCTGTGGCGGGATCTGGAGCTCTTCCGGCGGGGCGGTCTGGATAACGAGGAGGTCTTCCGGGCCGAGGGACACGGGTGCTGCTACCTGGACCGGCCCCAGGAAACCGGGGACTTTCCCTCGGTGTACGTGCTCGGCCCCAACCGGGACATGCTTGCGGATTCTCCCGTGGCCTTTCCGGCGCCTGGAGGGGACATGATGCTTGCCGGCTGCTTCGGGCTCCTGCACGGGATGCGGCTGTTGCAAGAGAGATGAGGAAACCGTCCGTAATTTCGAAATCCGAAATCCGAAATACAAAATCCGAAAATCCGAAATCCGAAACCCGAAATTCGAAATCCGAAATTCGAAACCCGGAACCCTCAACGCTGAACGGGGAACTCGGAACCGGGAACGCAGAACGGGGAACCGGGAACGAAGAACGGGGAACGCCGAACCCGAACCAGGGAGCCGTTATGCCCACACACCTCAAAGCCTGGCGCGACCTCGCGGACCACGCGGAAGATATGCGCGACGTGGACGTGCGCGATCTCTTCAACGTAGACCCCAATCGCTTTACCGACTTTTCCCTGTCCATGGGCCCTGTTTTTCTGGACTACTCCAAGCAGCCGGTCACCCTGGGGACCATGGATCATCTGTTCCGGCTGGCCAAAGAAGCGGGGGTCCCGGAACGGATCGAGGCCATGTTCAGCGGGGAGCGGATCAACACCACGGAGGGCAGGAGCGTCCTTCATGTGGCCCTGCGGGATTTCTCCGGCCGCTCCGTGTACGTGGACGGCGAGGACATCATGCCCGACGTTCGCGCGGTGTACGAGCGCATGCGCGATTTCTGCGACCGGGTTCGAAGCGGCGAGCGGCTGGGCCACACCGGAAAGCCCGTGACCGATGTGGTCAACATCGGGATCGGCGGCTCGGACCTGGGGCCGCGCATGGCCACACAGGCCCTGGAGCATCTGGATCCCCAGGGTCCGCGGGCGCACTTCGTGGCCAACGTCGATCCCCTGGACCTGGAGCGCACCCTGCGCGGGCTGGACCCGGAGCGCACGCTTTTCATCGTCTCCTCCAAGTCCTTCACCACCCAGGAAACCATGACCAACGCCCGCGCCGCAAGGCAATGGCTCCTGGAGCGACTGGGGGACGAATCCGCAGTTGCGGCGCACTTCGTGGCCGTGTCCACGAACACGGAGCGGGTGCGGGAATTCGGCATCGACCCGGAGAATATGTTTCGCTTCTGGGACTGGGTCGGGGGACGCTTCTCCCTATGGTCCTCCATCGGCCTCTCCATCGCCCTGGCCGTGGGCACGGATCGGTTCGAGGAGCTTCTCCGCGGGGCCCATCTGATGGATGAGCACTTCCGCACCGCCCCCCTGGAGAAGAATCTTCCGGTCCTTATGGCCCTTCTGGGGATATGGCAGGTGAACTTCCGCGGAGCGGAGTCCCAGGCGATCCTCCCCTACAGCCAGGCCCTGGAATGGCTGCCCGCCTATCTGCAGCAGGCCGAGATGGAGAGCAACGGCAAGAGCGCCACATTGGCCGGAGAAGCTCCGGGGTGTCACACCTGTCCCGTGGTCTGGGGCGCCGCCGGGACCAACGGCCAGCACGCCTTTTTCCAACTCCTGCATCAGGGAACGCGGCAGATTCCCTGCGACTTCATCGGGTTCGCGCGATCCGGTGGATTCCTGCCGGAGCAGCACACCATGCTTTTGGCCAATTTCTTGGCCCAGACCGAGGCCCTGCTCCAGGGCAGATCCCGGGAGGAGGCCGAGCGGGAGCTTCTGGATCAGGGTGCGGACGAGGCGGAGGCAAAGCGCCTGGCCCCGCACAAGGTGCAGCCCGGAAACAGGCCCTCCAGCTCCATCCTGCTGCGGGAGCTCTCCCCCTATTGTCTGGGCGCCCTCATTGCCCTGTATGAACACAAGATCTTCACCCAGGGCACGATCTGGAACATCAACTCCTTCGACCAGTGGGGGGTGGAGCTGGGCAAGCAGCTGGCCAAGCGGGTATTGCCGGACCTGGAGGCGGACCGGACCGAGGGCTCCCACGATCCGTCCACTCTGGGGCTCATCGAGGTGTGGCGCGGGATGTGCGACGGACTCTAGCAGGCCGTTAAAAATCTTCCAATTGCGGCGTTGCTTCAAAAACTTCAAGCTCTCACGTAGGCTCACTACGCTACGACCTTGAACTTTTCTTGCGCCTTGCACTTGAAATTTTTTTACGGCCTGCCTCAAGAGGACTTTTGCACTGTGCTCCAGCGTTCCGGGCTCAAGGTTTCAATTTTCGGATTTCGGATTTCGGATTTCGAATTTCCGATAACCGATAACGGGCAAACTAAAAGGTGCGAATAAGCATCACCCCGCTAGCCAGCAGCACCACCCCCAGCACGCGCCAAAGGTTGATGGCGTGCTCGGGATAGCCCAGCAGGCCGAAATGGTCCAGGATGAGCGAGGCGATCATCTGGCCGGCCAGGAGGAAGCCGATCATGGTGGTCGCCCCCAGTCGGGGAGCGGCGAGGATGGTCGTGGTGACCAGGAAGGCCCCGCAAAAGCCGCCCAGCCACATCCACCAAGGGCCCTGGTTCAGGGCCTTGAGCAGGGGCATCTGCAGCCTGGAAAGCAGGGCGTACGTCGCCAGGGCCAGGGTCCCCACGGAAAAGGAGACCAGGGCGGCCAGGAAGTCGCTTCCCACGTAGCGGCTCAGGGTGGAGTTGATTCCCGCCTGGGACGGGGCGAGCATCCCGGCCACGAAAACGAGGAACATGGTGAGGATTTGCATAGGCTATGGTCGCGATCTTCGGCCTCTTGACCGATTTCGGGGAAAGGGATCCCTACAGGGGCCAGCTTGCCTCTGTTCTGCTACGTCGCAGTCCTTCCTGTCAAATCCTGGATCTTTCCCATCAGATAGATCCGCACAACATCCTGCAGGGGGCTTTTTTTCTCCGGGCTTCCTGGCCCTGGCTGCCCCGCGGCTGCATTGTCCTGGCGGTGGTGGATCCCGGAGTGGGCAGCTCCCGTGATATCGTGCTCTTTCGCTCCGGCGAAGGGTGCATTCTGGCCCCGGACAACGGCATTCTGGAGCTTATGTTCCGGGATGTTCCCCCGCACGGGCTGTGGCGGGTCCGGACGGAGCGTCCTTCCGGGGCGAGCTTCACCTTCCACGGCAGGGACGTCTTTGCCCCTCTGGCGGCGGATCTGGCCGAGGGATCGGCCCCGGATAGCCTCGGGGAGAAACTGTCTCCGGACCATGTGGTCCGGCTGCCCTTCGCAGAGGCGAGCCTGGAGCAGGGCCGCATCGAAGCCCGGATCCTGCATGTGGACCGCTTCGGCAACTGCGTTCTGAATATCCCGGAGAGCGCCTGGGGCGCCACGATCCGGGAAGGGGAGGAGGCCGAGCTTGTGGAGCCCGCGGCCCTTTCCGTGGCAGCGGTCCGGGCCTATAGCGCCATCCCCGAGGGCGGGGTGGGGGTTCTTCCCGGAAGCCAGGGCTATCTGGAGCTTGCCGTGGACCGGGCCTCCTGCGCCGAGCGGCTCGGCCTGGGGACTGGGGATCGCGTGGTGCTTCATTTCCAGGCCCCACCGGAGACCACCCCCTGAACACAGCCGTCTGTCCCGCTAGGAGCCGAATGGATCGCCTTATTCCCCGCTTTTCCGGTCCTCCTCAGGAGGCAGCCCGTCCCCGGGCCGCACGATCCGTCCAGTCCACGGGGTCTCGTAACCGCCCAGGCTCCGGATCTTGGCCTGCAAGGCGGGTTCCCGGAGCAGCGCGAGCAGGGTCCGGATCCTGGGCTCTTCCTCGAAGGCTCTGGGCAGGACCAGATCGTAGCGTTCCCTGGCGAAGGGGACGAAGTCCAGGTCCAGGGCTTTGGCTGCGGCATAAATTCCCATGCCGCAGTCCGCAACCCCGCTTTTCACGTTGACCGCCACAGCCATGTGGGTGAACTCCTCCCGATCGTAGCCCTGGATGGATTGCCCGGATATGCCGTGGCGGCTCAACGCTTCGTCGAGCAGAATCCGTGTTCCGGCTCCGCGCTGCCTGTTGACGAAGTGGACATCCTCCCGGGTCAAGTCCTCGATGCCCCGGATGCCCAATGGATTCCCCTTGGCCACGAGCAGCCCCTGACGGCGGATGGCCAGGTTGATTGCAGTGATGGACATGTCTCCGGTGATCCGGTCCATAAAGGGGAAGTTGTAGTCCCCGCTCCCGGGATCGAAGAGGTGCGTGCCGGCAAGATGGGCCGAGCCGTCCCGCAGAGCCTGCAGGCCGCCCATGCTGCCCACGTTGGCCGAGGTCAGGGTCAGGGGCGTCTCCAGGCCCATGAGCTCGTTGGCCAGGAGATCCAAAGTGTTGTCGTGGCTGCCCACACAGACCAGCACCCGCTCCAGCTCTTCCCGTGGGACGAGCAGCTCTGTCCGCAGGAGCTCTCCGGCCTGCTTGCCCTCGGATTCCGCGGGGATCCGGGCCATCCCCTGGGCCCTGGTCAGTGAGGTGATCAGGCCCGCGCCCCGCGGCAGCGGGGTTCCCACCAGATCGTTGCCAACCTGTCCCACGCTGAGACGAAGAAATTCCTCCTGCCCCAGTTTGGAAGGCACCTTGCGGGTTAACCTGACCTCCGCATCCGCACCGCGGTCGCCAGGGCAGCGTGTCAGCCACTCCACCAGGGGGCGAAGGATCTCCTCGAAGGAGATCACCGCGCTGACCGGGTACCCGGGGGCTCCGATGAGGAGCCTGTTTCCGGAGACGGCCACGAGTGTCGGCTTTCCGGGCATGGCCTTGATCCCGTGCACGACCACGGTGCCGAAGCGCTCCATGACCTTGCGGGTGAAGTCCCTGCTTCCGGCCGAGGAACCGGCCCCGATCACCACGACATGGGCCCCGCTGTCCAGCGCCTGTTGCAGGGCTCTGGACAGCGCCTCCTCGTCGTCCGGCACCGGCGGAATCCTGCCGGTGGTGCAGCCCCAGGAGCGGGCCATGGAGGTAAGCACCTGGGAGTTGCTCTCAATGACCTGGCCCGGTTCCGGCTTCGGCCGGCGGGTGAAGTCCAGGATCTCGTCACCGGTGGGTATGACGTGCACATGGGGGCGCTGCCGCACGGGCACCTCATAGATGCCGCCGCTCAGGAGAGCCCCGACATCGTAGGCGGTGAGGCGGTGATTCTGGGGTAGCAGGAGCTCGGTGGCGACGATGTCCTCGCCGATGCGCCGCACGTGCTGCCAGGGGAAGGCGGGATGTTCCAGCTCGACCCTGTCCGCATCCAGCTGCTCCACGTGCTCGATCATGACCACGGCATCGCATCCGGCTGGCAAGGGATCGCCGGTATTGACCGGGACGTAGTCCGTGTTCCGGCGCAGGGTGAGGGGCCGTCCCTCCCTGGCCCCGAAGGTCGTCTCCGCGGCGAGGGCGATGCCGTCCATGGCCGCGCTGTGATAGGTGGGTGAGGAATAGCTGGCGAAGACGGGCTCGGCGGTGATCCGTCCCGCCGCCTCCTCCGCGGGGATGAGCTCCTGCTGCAGCAGGGCGTCTCGGTCCAGTCGCTCCTTTACGCGTGCCAGGGCCTCGGGAATGGATAGAGTCTCCAGGTAGATGGTGCGCTTGCTCATTCACGGCTCCTTGAGGGAGATGGCTGTGGGTCCGGGTTGTCAGTCTGGGGGCCGATCCCGTATGCTGGCTCGGCTCGTTTCTTCCGTTTTTTTTGTATGAAAATGTGTTTAACCTGCTGGATTATTGGGTGATTGTCCGCGAGGCAATAGCGGGTGGAGCGCTTCGCCGGGTTTCATAATACACCTTGGCCTTGTTGGTACCGCATAAGTTGAAATTGAGTCCGCTTCACCCCAGAGGGAAGACCCATCAATTGCATCACGCTTCAAAGGACGAGAGATCGCAAATGTCGATGAAGGTGTCGCCTGTCCCATCATGTGAAACCCGGGATGAAACCCGCGCTTCAGCGTCCACCCGCAATTGCCTCGCGGCATTTTCATGCTTGGTTGTGCCCGGGTCGGCCCGGGGATGAGGGCGGAAAGAATCATCCCTGATTGCAATCGTTCAAGCATCGCAGGCCGCACGTGGATCGTCAATCCGCGGGAGCGATGCGAAGATCGTTTGTCCTGTCGGCGCAGGGAGCGGGAGTGCCCGGAAGGGTCCCCTTTCCGGAGGGGATAGGCATAAGCATGGAGACTGGAATGCCGCGTCTGGCGCTATGGATCGCGTACGACGGAACCCGTTTTGCCGGCTGGCAGATCCAGCAGCGGGAACGATCGGTTCAGGGCTGTCTGGAGAGGGCATTGAGCACAATCTGCAATTTGCCGATCAGGGTGCACGGTGCCGGGCGAACCGATTCCGGGGCCCACGCCCTGGGCCAGGTCGCCCATTGCGATATCCCCGAGGCCAAGACGGGAGTGCCCTGGCGCAAGGCCCTGAACGCCCTGTTGCCGGATGATGCGTGCGTGACTTCAGCGCAGTGGGCCGCGGATTCCTTCCACGCCAGATACAGCGCGAAGGGCAAAGTCTACAGCTATACCCTGTGGACAGCCCCGGAGTACGTGGTCCCGCAGCGCCGACCATTTGTCTGGCCCGCCGGCCAGCTGGACACGAAGGCCATGCGGGAGGTGGCGGGGGTCCTTCTCGGCCGCAGGGACTTTGCCGCCATGCAGAACGTGGGTACTCCGGTGGCCCACACCGTGCGCACCGTGGAGAGGCTCCACCTGGAAAGGGGGCAGAGACCCGAGGAAACAGTGGTCTTCATCCGAGCGGATGGGTTCCTGAAGCAGATGGCCCGGATCATGGTGGGATGCCTGGCCCAGGCCGGCAGGCACAAGCTGAGCCCGGAAGAAATGGAAGCCATACTGGACTCCGGGGACAGAAGCCGTGCCGCGGCCACCGCTCCGGCCCAGGGTCTCTGCCTGGAGCGGGTTCTTTACGAGTAGGGCGCCTCAAAATCTTTTCCTTGCTTTGTTGCTTGCCAAAGCTCAGTCTTTCATGAATTTCGAATTTTGAATTTCGAAGAACGAAGAACGAAGAACGAGACGTTGCCTATGCAGATCATCACCGAGCCGCAGGAGATGCAGCAAACAGGCCTGAACTGGCGCTGCCGGCGGGAACGCGTTGCCCTGGTCCCGACCATGGGCTATTTCCACGAGGGCCATTTGAGCCTGATCCGCTGGGCCAGGCAGAACAGCGATCGAACCGTGGTCAGTCTTTTCGTCAATCCCACCCAGTTCGGTCCGGGTGAGGATTTTCAGGATTACCCCCGGGACTTCGAGCGGGACAGCGAGCTGGCAAGGGAGCTGGGGGCGGATGCCCTTTTCGCCCCGGATGCGTCGCGGATGTACCTCGAAAACCACGCCACTTGGATCCGGGTTCCGGAGCTGGAGAAATATCTCTGCGGCGCGAGCCGGCCGGGCCACTTCGAGGGGGTCTGCACCGTCGTGGGCAAGCTCTTGAATATCGTTTTGCCGCACACGGCTGTGTTCGGCAACAAGGACTGGCAGCAGCTCGCCATTGTCAGGCGCATGGCCCGGGACCTGAACATGCCCGTGGAGGTTGTGGGCAGGCCCATTGTGCGGGAGGAGGACGGCCTGGCGCTCAGCTCGCGCAACACCTATCTGGATGCCGAGCAGCGCCGCCAGGCCCCCTGGATTTACGCCGGTCTAAAGCGGGCCAGGGACTGGTTCAAGGACGGGGAAACCGACGTCGAGGCCATCAAGGAGGGGCTCAGCGAATATTATGGGCAATACGTCCCCTCTGGACAAATCGACTATATCGAGTTAGTGGATGCACGGGAGTTGCACCCCGTCGACGAGGCGGGGAAGGATTCCCTGATTGCTGTGGCGGTTTATCTGGGAAAGGCCAGGCTCATCGACAATATTCTGCTTTCTGGAGAGTGAGGACGGCTATGCGATGCTTTCTGCAGGCCAAGATCCATCGGGCGCGGCTTACGGGCACAAATGTGGACTACGAAGGGAGTCTGGCGGTGTGTCCCTCACTGCTTCAGGCCTCGGGGCTTTTGCCCAACGAGCGGGTGGATGTCTACAATGTCGATAACGGCAGCAGGCTCACCACCTATATCATCGAGGGCGATATGGGAGAGGTGGCCTTGAACGGGGCAGCTGCCCTGAAGGGGAGTGTCGGGGAGCGGATCATCATCGCCAGCTATGCCTGGCTCACGAACCAGGAGATGCGTGAGCACACGCCCAGAGTAGTCCTCGTGAACGAGGAGAATCGGGTTCGCGAAGTCAAGGGATAGCGAGACAAGCGGGAGTGTCAGAGAGGAAATTCCCTTTACAATCTCCAAAAAAAGGCCCGGCGTGCCACGCCGGGCCTTTTTTTTGTATGAAAATATTTTTAACTTGCTGATTTGTTGGGCAATTGCCCCGAGGCTAGCCCGGCACTCATTCAGTGAATGAGTGCCGGGTTCGCTGGGTTTCATAATACACCTTGGCTTTGTTGGTACCGCCTGAGGTGGAATT
>CAYNCR010000099.1:0-9393 GCA_964395575.1 uncultured Desulfohalobiaceae bacterium | reverse complement strand
GTCGGATGTCGGACGTCGGATGTCGGACGTCGGATGTCGGTCAGACGGCAAAAGACGGAAGACAGAAGACGGAAGATGGGCGTCGCTTCATAATTGGCTGATGCCTCTACGTTGCCTCATACCTCAACGAAGAACAAAGAACGAGGAACGGTGAACGGTGAACGTGAACCGGTCCCGACCCGTGAGCTACCAATCGCGCATTGCGCGTTTGCGGAGCTGCGCCAAGCGAAAGCGGAGACGAGATGTTCGATATCCTGCAGCACACCTTCATGCAGAATGCCGTGCTCGCCGCGCTTCTGGCCAGTCTGGCCTGCGGAATGGTGGGCGCGCTGGTTGTCGTAAACCGGCTCGTGTTTCTGGCCGGAGGAGTCGCGCACACAGCCTACGGAGGAGTGGGGATCGCCTTTTTCTTCGGGCTGCCGGTGATTCCCTGCAGCCTTGGGGTGGCCCTGGTCGCGTCCTGGCTCGTGGCGGGGCTCAGCTATCGCGACAGCGAGAACCTGGACAACCTGGTGGGTCTGGTCTGGGCCGGGGGCATGGCCCTGGGGATCATCCTGGTGGATCTTTCCGCGGGATATAATACGGATCTTATGAGCTACCTCTTCGGGAGCCTCCTGACAGTAACCCGTCTGGGCCTCTGGATCACCGCGGGCCTGGTCCTGCTCATCCTTGGCCTGGTTCTGGGCTTGTACAAGCAGTTCTGGATCATGTCCTACGATCCGGATTTCGCCCGTTCACGAGGAGTGCCAGTACCGGTCCTGTACATCCTTTTGCTTTCCCTGGTCGCTCTCACCGTGGTGATCCTGATCCAAGTGGTGGGGCTCATTCTGGTCATAGCCCTGCTCTCCATCCCTCCCTTCATCGCCAAGTACCAGACAGGCTCCATGTTCCGCATGATGTTCCTGTCGGCAGGCTGGTCCGCCTTCTTCTGCATGGCCGGGCTGTGGCTGGCCTATGCGGGAAACATCTCCTCCGGTGCGGCAATCGTCGCAGTGGCGGTGGCCGTTTCTCTGGGGTTCTTTGGCATCCGTGGTATCCGGATTCGAATGGGTGTGTCGGCAGCCCGTCCCTGAGCCCATGAGCGCTGAGACAGGAGCCGTTTCCCTGCAGGTCCTGACGCCTCCTGAGAGGTCCGCTTCGGTGCTTGACGGAATGATCTGCGTAACCGGTGAGTGCATGGAAAAGCCTCTTTCAAGAGCCCCTTATGGGGCCTTGATGAATATTCGAAAGAGGCAGCAAACACGTTGCAAAATGTCAAGTGATTTAGTCGAGTTAATAGAAAGGGGCATTGACAAGCTCACGGAATGCATATAAAAAATCTCAAAATTTTTGTAACAACGAATTCACACTGATTCCTGTTATACAAATGCAATAGTTTTGCATAGTTGTTAAAAAGTGAATCGAGGAAACCGATAGGAAGGAAATGTGGAGATGGACAGAAAAAGATTCTTTATAATCCTTATCGGGACCATTTTCATCAGCTCTCTCATCTTTGCTTTCACTGCAACGAGCAAGGAATACCAAGACCAAGGGCCCGATTCTCAGGTAGGGAGTGTTCGCATCGATGCCATCTCCCAGATCAAAGATCTATCCATGCCCACGGTTCGCTTTTCCCATGATATGCATACCGATGTCCTGGAAGAGCAGGGCAAGGATTGCCAAACATGCCATGTGCAAAAAAAAGACGGCCTTGTCTTTTCCTATGAGCGCAGCGGATCAATCCAGGATTCCGAGGCTCTCAAAACGATTTATCACGAGAATTGCATCGGGTGCCACGCTTCCATGCACCAGGACGGGGCCTCCAGCGGTCCGCTGGACGGCGAGTGCCGCTCCTGTCACACCGGAAATGCCGGGGAGCGGAGCCAGTCCTTTGTCATGGAGAAGGCCCTGCACTACACCCACTGGTCCTCGGAGGACATCGCCTATCAGGACGCGAAAAAGAATTGCGGGGCCTGCCACCATAAATACGATACGGAAAGGGAAGTCCTCTACTGGGAAGAGGGTTCGGAACAGAACTGCCGTTATTGCCACAAGGACTCGGAGCAGGATGATATCCGTTCCATGCGCGAGGCCGCGCACGACCAGTGCGTTCGCTGCCACGCCCGCAAGCGGGACGGGGTGAAGGATGCCGGAGAGTCCGGCCCAATCCACTGCGAAGGCTGTCACAGCAAAGAGGCGAAACAGCGGATTGAGCATGCGAGTCGGAAGGTCAAGGAGAAAATGGGTGAGATTCCCCGCCTGGAGCGGGGCCAGCCCAAAGCCGTTCTGATGCTTCCTGCTGACGGCGGACAGAATAAGGAGACGGAAAGCCAGCAGGGCGGCGTGGGGCCCGTACCTTTCGATCACCGCAGCCACGAGGCCTCTATGGATACCTGCCGCGTGTGTCATCACAAGAGCCTTGAGGCCTGCAGCGAATGCCATACCGTTTCCGGGTCCGAGAAAGGCGGCTTTGTACAGCTTTCCCAGGCCATGCACGAGGTTCAGTCACAACGCAGTTGTATGGGCTGCCACGAACAGGAGAAAAAGGCCGCGTCCTGCGCCGGATGCCATGATGCCATGCCCGCCCCGGATCAGACTGGAGAGAGTGAAAAGTGCCGGGCCTGCCATATCCAAGGGGATCAGGTCCCGAGCGTCGCTGAGGCCATGGAAATGAACGCCACAAATCGGCGGGAAACGGCGCGTCTCTTCATCGAGGCCCGGGATACGACCCAAAAGCTGTATGATCGGGAGGATATTCCAGAAACGGTCACCATCGACGTGTTGACCGACCAATACAAAGCCGTGGAAATGCCCCACCGCCAAATTCTGCTGGCCATGGCCGAGGATATTGAGGGGAGCAGCATGGCGGGGTACTTCCACAGGGAAAAGGGAACCCTGTGCCAGGGCTGCCATCACAACAGCCCGGCCTCCAAGGATCCTCCCTCCTGCCGCAGCTGTCACGGCAAGCCGTTTAATGAAAAGGATCCTCTCAAGCCGGGGCTTCAGGCCGCTTATCACCAGCAGTGCATGAACTGTCACGAGGCAATGAACGTGGACGAGCCGGCGAATCGGGATTGTGCCGCTTGCCACGAGAAACAGGGCACAGATGAGGCGGCTCATCAATAAGTAAGGAGTGCTGGAGGTTATGCATCGCCGAAAATTTCTGGGGCTCATGGGTGCCGCAGGGGCGGGTAGTGTTGCCGCCTCGACCGCCCGGGCAGCCGGTGGAAAACACTTTGAGGGCTA
This sequence comes from uncultured Desulfohalobiaceae bacterium, assembly GCA_964395575.1. Classification (GTDB taxonomy): domain Bacteria; phylum Desulfobacterota; class Desulfovibrionia; order Desulfovibrionales; family Desulfothermaceae; genus JAIPDU01. Next base: position 6,168 of record CAYNCR010000099.1, on the reverse strand, counting down.
TCCTGACAGCTTCGCCGTCCTCTTCGACAGCACCGAGTGCATCGGCTGCCGGGAATGCGAAAGGGGCTGCAACGAGGTGAACGGGCTGGACGATCCAGAGCAGCCCTTCGACGATCTCTCGGTTTTGGAGACCAAGCGCCGCACCACCTCCGACGCCTATACGGTGGTGAACAAGTACGATGTGCCGGAACAGAGCGAGCCGGTCTATCGCAAGATCCAGTGCAATCACTGCATGGAGCCTGCCTGCGCATCGGCCTGCTTTGTGGGCGCCTTTACAAAGACCGAGCTGGGGGCCGTGACCTACGACCCCACTGTCTGTGTCGGGTGCCGCTACTGCATGATCGCATGCCCCTTCCACGTCCCGGCGTATGAATACGACAAGGCCCTGGAGCCCAGGATCATGAAGTGCACCATGTGCTACGAGATCAGGCTGAGCAAGGGGGAGCTGCCGGGATGCGTGGAGGCCTGCCCCACGGAGGCCCTTCTGCTGGGCAAGCGGGAGCAGCTTTTGCGGGTCGCGCGTCGCAAGCTGCAGGCCTATCCCGATCGCTATGAGCAGCACATATACGGGGAGACGGAAATGGGGGGCACGAATTGGCTCTATATTTCCGGGACCCCGTTCGAGAATCTGGGCATGAATACCGATCTTGGCGATACGCCAGCGCCCACATTCACCTCCGGGGCCCTGAAGCTCGTTCCCGGTGTGGTCGCGCTTTGGCCCCTGCTGCTCGGCGGCATCTACGCCATTTCCCGGCGCAAGGACAAGATTGCCGACCAGGAGCGGGAGCAGTCCGTGGAACAGGCGGTTGCCGAAACCAAGGAACAGGCTCGCAAGGAGCTCGAGGAGTTCAAGGACAAGGCGGAGCGCGACAAGAAGAAGGAAATCGAGAAGGCGGTGCAAAAGGCCAAGGAAGAGGCCGAAGCGGAGCGAAAAGATGAACAGGGGGGCTCTGATGAGTGATCAGGAAACCGGAAAGGGCGGATCGAAACTCAGCCTCTTTCACATAGTCACCGGCGTGATCCTGCTGATCGGCGTCGCCTTGACCGTATACCGCTTCACCCAGGGGCTCGGCCCCATGACCAACCTGAACAACGAGTATCCCTGGGGGCTGTGGATCAGCTTTGACCTGCTCTGCGGCGTGGCCCTGGCCGCCGGCGGATACGTGACCACCGCGGCCTGCTACATCTTCGGGCTCAAGAAGTTCCACATCGCGGTGCGGCCGGCGGTGCTTACGGCCATGCTGGGCTACCTCCTGGTCGTGCTCGCGCTGACCTACGATGTGGGCCGACCGTGGCGTCTGCCCTATCCCTTTTTGGTGCAGTCGGGCACGACCTCGGTGCTCTTCGAGGTGGCCCTGTGCGTGATGATCTATCTGCTCACCCTGATCGCGGAATACTCCCAGGTGGCCTTTGAGTGGATGCGCATGAGCGTTGCCCGGAGCCTGGTCATGAAGTCCATCCTCTTTCTCACCGTGCTGGGAGTTATCCTCTCCACCATGCACCAGTCTTCACTTGGGGCCCTGTACCTCATGGCGCCGTCCAAGATGCATCCCCTGTGGTATTCCTCTTTCATTCCGGTCTATTTCTTTGTTTCCAGCATTGTGGCGGGCTTGTCCATGGTTATCCTGGAAATGAGCCTGGCCAGGCGCTTTTTGCGTCATAAAATGGACGAGGCCCACGAACAGGGATACGAGACCGTGGTGCTCGGTTTCGGCAAGGCGGCCGCCTTTGTGCTTGCCGGATATGTCTCCCTCAAGGTGTTGGGCCTGGCCGTGGAGAACGACTGGAGCTATCTTCTGACCGGATTCGGAGCGCTGTTCCTGGTGGAGCTGCTCGGCTTCTTCGCCCTGCCGGCATACATCTTCGCCATCGCGGCGCGGGAGCGCCGGGTCGGCCTTATCAAATGGACCGCTTTGTGGTCCGTGCTGGGAATCGTGCTCAATCGGTTCAACGTTTCCCTGATCGCCTACAACTGGAACCTGAAGGTTGGTGAGCACTATTTTCCGGGATGGATGGAGTTCGGGATCACCATCTTCATTGTTACCCTGGGTCTGGTGCTCTATCGCTATTGCGTGACCCGCATGCCCGTGCTTCACGAGCATCCGGATTATCCGGATACCCACTAAGGGAAGGCCGCGATAGGACCTAAGAGGAGTCATGTATGCAGGACAGCTTCCATACCCTGTACGATTTTTTGCTGCATTCGGAAACCACGGCCTACATCACTATGGGCCTGGTGCTTGTTTTTCTGCTCTTTTTCTGGCTTTTCCTTATTCAGCGGGATGAGGACTGATATTCCCCCGAAGGGCTGAACAAGGACACGAAAAGACCCCCTTTTCTGGAGAGCGACGATGTATTCCTTCATCTCAGGACCTCTGCTCTGGTTCGCCTTCGCCGTCTTTTTCCTCGGCCTTCTGGGCCGGATTATCTGGTACATCAGGGGATTGGACTGGCGGATCGATCGCGTGGCCTATACCGAGCATTTCGGTGCCGGCGTTAAGGGCGCCCTGCGCTCCATCATTCACTGGCTGGTGCCTTTCGGCTCGAGGAACTGGCGTCTCAGGCCGATCTTTACCATTGTTATCTTCGGCTTCCACATCGGCGTAGTGATCACCCCGATTTTCCTCACTGGCCATGTGGAGCTCCTCGAGCATCGTCTGGGCATATCCTGGCCCACACTCCCCGGGCCTGTCGCTGACGGGCTCACCATTGCGGTACTCGTGGGCGCGGTGTGCCTGGTCCTGCGACGCGCCGCTCTGCCCGAGGTCAGGATCCTGACCACATGGTACGACTATCTGCTGCTCCTGATTACCGTTCTGCCCTTCCTGACGGGATTCTTCCTGGTACAGGGAGTCGGTGATCCCGGATTCTGGCTTATTGCCCATATTCTCACCGGCGAGATCCTGCTCGTCGCCATTCCCTTCACCAAGCTCTACCATGTGGTGGGATTTTTCCTGACCAGGATGCAGCTGGGTATGGACTACGGCATCAAGCGCGGCGGAAGGAGGGGGCGCGGCATCGCCTGGTAAAAGGAGAAATACGCCGCTTCTGGCATCCAGGGTTCGACGACCCATCACAAAATGTTTATACTAATAATTGGAAGCCTTCCTTCTCCCTGGAGGGGGGTGCCGGGTACATGTTCATCAATGGAAAGACCAAATCCGAGCTGACTCCCAAAGCCCCGGATTGGGGCTCGGCAAGCAGCTCCCGGAGTGAGAGACTATGCCGGAAGGAAATCTGTGCAATCAAGAGCCGGTGAATACCAAGGAACAGCTGGACACCCTGCTTTCGGACAAAGGGGGTGCGCAATACTACGAAGAGATGAAGCATCTGGAGGTGGACCGCAAAAAGCTGAATGATCACCTCAAGCGGACTTTCAACTCCAAGATGCGCGCCTGGCTGGAAATGTGCGCCCACTGCGGCCTGTGCGCGGAAAGCTGTTTTTTCTATCTGACCAACAACCGCGATCCCAAGCAGGTTCCGGCGTACAAGATCCAGTCCACCCTGGGCGAGCTGGTCAAGCGCAAGGGCAATGTGAGCAACGAGTTCATGCGCTACTGCATGGACACTGCCTGGGGCAAGTGCACCTGCTGCAACCGGTGCGGCCAGTACTGCCCCTACGGGATAGACATGGGGGTCATGTTCAGCTATCTCCGGGGTATCCTCTTTTCCCAGGGCTTCATCCCCTGGGAGATGAAGGTGGGCTCGGGCATGCACCGCGTGTATCAAGCCCAGATGGACGTGACCAACGAGGATTTCACCGAGACCTGCGACTGGATGTGCGAGGAGTCCGAGGACGAGTGGCCCCAGCTGGAAATCCCTGTGGACAAGGAAAACGCGGACATCATGTATACCATCAATGCCCGCGAGGTGAAGCACTATCCCGAAGATATCGCCGACGCGGCCATTTTGTTCCACATCGCTGGCGAGGACTGGACCGTGCCCAGCGAGGGCTGGGAATTGACCTCCCTGAGCATGTTCGCGGGAGACTTTGAAGGCGCAGCCATGCAGGTCAAGACGGTGTACGACGCCATGGAGCGCTTGAAGCCCAAAAGAATGGTGGGCACGGAATGCGGACACGCCCACAGGGCCACCATGGTGGAAGGCCCCTACTGGGCGGGCCGCAAGGACGGCGAGCCGCCGGTTCGCTGCCAGCACTACGTGGAGTGGGTGGCCGAGGCCCTGCGCACGGGCAAGCTCAAGATCGATCCGGACAAGAAGATCAAGGAGCCGGTCACCATCCAGGACGCCTGCAACTATGTCCGCAATCACGGTCTGGGCGAGATTACCCGGGAGATCATGAGCTATATCGCCGAAGACTTCCGGGAGATGGCCCCCAAGAAGGAGCACAACTTCTGCTGCGGTGGTGGCGGCGGCCTGAACGGAATCGGGCGCTACCGCAAAGAGCGCAATATCGGCCTGCGGAATAAGATGGATCAGATCCAGAAGACAGGGGCCACCTTGGTGGTTGCTCCCTGCCACAACTGCTGGGACGCCATCAGGGACCTCAACGAGGAATACGATATCGGGATCCGCTGGTCCTTCCTCAAGCCGCTTCTGATCAGCATGGTGGAGGTGCCGGAGCATCTCAAGCCGGAGGAGGAGTAAACTGGCAGGGCGCCCGCAAACTTCCAATTGCTGCGTTGCTTCAAAAAGCTCAAGCTCTCACGTAGGAGGACTACGCTGCGAGCTTGAGCTTTTTTTCGCGCCTTGCACTTGAAATTTTGAGGGCGCCCTGTCTTATAAGCAATGTTTTTAACGTCCTGCTATGGCGCGGGTCTTTGCAGGAGAACCACCCGGTTGCTGTTCGTTCCCTTGCTGTTGTTGCTGATCCCCCAGATGTTGGCGGTCTTGGTGAAGCGCTGCCTGTTGATCAGGACACCGCAGCAGGACAGGCCGGCAGCTTCCGCAAGCCGGACAACATGTTCCTCCAGCCTGATGGTCCCCTTTCTGACCTCTCCCACCTCGAAGGCAATCCATCCCCCTGGGCGGGTGACCCTGTGGAGCTCGTGGAAGACATCCTGCATGAGCCGGCACCAGGCGTCGAGCCCGGAGCATACGGATGGCCTTTCCTCTCCCGGATCGACATTCAGGTTGTTGAACCAGGTCCGGAGCCAGTTGTCCCGCTCGTAGTCCACCACATCCAGAAAAGGGGGCGAGGTGACCGTAAGCTGGACGCTTTGGTCCGGAATCTGTGGTGTGGAGCGTGCATCCCGTTGCAGGAGGAGGCTCCGTTCTCCGGCCCGGATGAGCCGTCGCCTGTCTGTTTCTGTGAGATTGCGCAGAAGCGAGGCCGACTTTTTGCGGATGCGCTCCTGGGTATCCTTGTATTCCGGGGCTTGGCCGCGCTGTTTGTTGATTTCCAGCTGGCGCCTCCGGCTGACGGCCTGGTTCGGGGGCAGGGTATATACGGAGAAGAAGCCGGGTGAATGGCCGGTAAGCCGGTTTGTGGCCACCATGCGGATCCAGGTGTCCACCGCGTCCTCCTCTCCGGTGGAGCTCCTGCGGATCAGGTAGTCCCTTAGGGACACGATTTCCGCCTCGGTGTCGGGATGGTAGAACATGGAGAGGTCCAGCTCGGCGCGATGTCCGTAATCCACTGGGATGCAGGCCAGCCTTTCGCGGACGGCGTCAAGTGTGGGGACGAGGAGTCTGGGCCGGGTGAAGATTTCGCTGACAGGATTGATATCGTTGGCAACGACCCTCCTGCCCGCCAATCCGGCCTCGATGGGCGTGGTTCCCCTTCCGCTGAACGGGTCGTACACCGTATCCCCCTCGCTGGTGAAGAGGTGGATGAAGAAGCGGGGTAGCTGCGGCTTGAAACAGGCCCGATAGGAAATTTCCTGAAGCGAGTGGGCCTGGCGCTGTTTGGCGGTCCAGAATTCGTTGGTGAAGTATTCCACCCGTCCATGGGGCAGATCGACTTCTTCGACCAGCGAATCGCCATCTGGGGATGCGTCACTGGAGGATTCGTCGTGTGCTCGAAAAGTCGCGAGATAGTCGCGAAGCATTTGAGCGCGCTTTTCCGCGGGAGCTTGCTGTACCTGGTCCATTCTGCGGCTCCTGGCTCGTTGTTTCCTGGGTTGCCGTGCGGCGTTTTTTGTATGAAAATGTTTTTAACTTGCTGATTTGTTGAGCAATTGCCGCGAGGCGAAGGCGGGTGGAGCG
>CAYNCR010000098.1:0-9416 GCA_964395575.1 uncultured Desulfohalobiaceae bacterium | reverse complement strand
GGAGGCATGTGGGGCGGAGGCATGACCTGGAACGAGATCGTGGTCCAGGAGCAGAGCAAGGCCCTCGCGGAGCAGATCGGCATTCCCCTGAAGGAATACAAGCCGGGATACTACACCGCGGATGCGGTCGCCGCCACCACCACACTGGCTTCCAAGGCCACCCTGAGCGGGGCCTACATCTTCAACTGCCTCGGCGTGGAGGACCTCGTTCTGCGCCAGGAGGAAGACGGGCTCCGCGTCACCGGCATCGTGATCAATTCCAGCCCGGTGCAGATCGCCGGGTTCCATGTGGACCCCCTGGTGATCAACAGCCGCTTCCTGGTGGAATGCTCCGGCCACGAGCTGAACGCCCTGTCCACCCTGGTCCGCAAGAACGACATCTCCCTCGCCACACCCTCTGGGGGTCTCGAGGGCGAGAAGTCCATGTGGGCCGATCGGGCGGAAACGGACACCCTGGAGAATACGCGCCAGGTCTTTCCGGGCATGTATGTCGCGGGCATGGCGGCAAACGCCTGTTTCGGCTCCTATCGCATGGGCCCCGTTTTCGGCGGGATGCTCCTGTCCGGGCAGAAAGTGGCCCACGAAATCGCTGAGCGCCTGAGCTAATAGCGCGCCTTAATCGCCGCAATGCAGTTGCGGCTTCCGATTCCATCCCCATCCTTTCGGAGAAAGCATGCGGATATGCATGAGCATAGCCGGCTCCGACTCCAGCGCCGGAGCCGGCGTTCAGGCCGATTTGAAGACCTTTGCCGCCCACGGCGTGTACGGGCTTACCGCGATCACAGCGGTGACCGTGCAAAACACCTTGGGCGTGGAGGCGGTGCAGGAGATGGAGCCCGATATTGTCTCGGGCCAGATCCGCTGCCTCTTCGAGGATCTGCCCGTCCGCGCCGTCAAGATCGGCATGGTTTCCAGCACCGCTATCATCGAGGCCATCGCCGGCGAGCTGCGGTCCAGGGATATGCCGCCCGTGGTTCTCGATCCGGTCATGGTCTCCAAGAGCGGATATGAGCTCCTGCAGAAGGAGGCGCAGTCCGCCCTGCGAGTGTCCCTGATCCCCCTCGCGGACCTGCTCACCCCCAATCTCTACGAGGCGGAGCTTTTGCTCGGGGAATCCATCCAAAACGTCGAGGACATGGAACAAGCCGCGCGCTCCCTGCTCCTGATGGGGCCCAGGGCAGTCGTGGTCAAGGGCGGGCATCTGGAGAAGCTCTCCGGAACGGATGTCTACTGCGACGCCAATGGTCCGCGTCGCCTCCCGGGCGAATATATTGCCACCTCCAACACCCACGGCACCGGATGCACCTTTTCCTCGGCGATAGCGGCCAATCTGGCCCTGGGATCCGACCCCTTCCGGGCCACCTCCCTGGGCAAGGAGTATATCAGCGCGGCCCTTGCCGATTCTCGGCCCCTGGGCCGCGGCAAGGGACCGCTCAACCATTTTCCGGAAACGTGGACCCGCCCCGGGGACTGAACCTTCATTTTGCGCCTTTTCCCTCCCAAAATCCCCAGGCACAACCAAGCATGAAATGGTGCGCGGGGAGCCGCGCCAGACAATTTCACGCAATAATTCAACATCTTGGCCCCACTTTATACAAAAAAACATTGCCGAGAGTCCGCATGCAATCCATGAACGCTTCCCTGGAAAAACTGGTGCGGGACAACGCGCCGGATTTGGCCCGCGAGGAGGGTTTGGATCCGGAAGATATCCACACCCGCGTCCGGGACGGCCGGATGGTCCTTCTGGGCAATCCGTCCCACTCCGGATGCACCCCCACGCTGATCGGACAGCCCGCCGGGCTCAAGGTCAACGCCAATATCGGGACCTCCCCCTTCCTGAACGACCCCGAGCTCGAGGCAAGCAAGTTGCGCACCGCGGAACAGGCGGGCGCGCACACGGTTATGGACCTTTCCACCGGGGGCGACCTGGACGCGATCCGCAAGCGCATGCTCCGGGAAACGCGCCTGCCACTGGGCACCGTGCCCCTGTACAGCGTGGCCCAAAAATACATTCTTGCTGAAGAGGACCCGGCCTGCATGAGCCGGAGCGAGATCCTGGAAGAGGTGGCCAGGGAGGCGGAGCAGGGCGTTGACTTCATGACCCTGCACTGCGGGGTTACCCGCAGAGCGGTCGCTCTGGTCAGGGAACAGGGACGCAGGCTCGGTGTGGTCTCGCGGGGCGGCTCCCTGCTGGCCCGATGGATGGAGCGAAATGACGCGGAAAACCCGCTGCTTACGGAATACGACGCGCTTTTGCGCGTCTGCTGCGAGCACAATGTGACGCTCAGCCTGGGGGACGGGTTGCGCCCCGGAGCGATCGAGGATGCCGGGGACGGCGCCCAGTGGGAGGAAGTGATCACCCTGGGCGAGCTGGCCCGAAGGGCGCGCGAAAGCGGCGTACAGGCCATGATCGAGGGGCCGGGCCACGTGCCCCTGCACCTGATCCAGAGCCAGATTCAGGGCATGAAGACCATCTGTGGCGGAGCGCCCCTGTATGTGCTGGGCCCCCTCACCACGGACGCCGCAGCCGGACACGACCACATCGCCGGGACCGTCGGGGCCACCCTCGCGGCCTACTACGGGGCGGATTTTTTGTGCTATCTCACCCCTGCGGAGCACCTGACCCTGCCCAACGAAAACGACGTCTGGCAGGGGGTGAAGGCCTCCCTTGTCGCAGCGGACTCCGCCGAGGTTTCCCTTGGCCGGAAGGAAGCCCTTGATCGCAACAGAAATATCGCCCAGGCCCGAGCCGACCTGGACTGGTCCCAAATGGCCGAGCACTGCCTGGACCCCAGGCTCATGCACAAACGGCGCCAGGGCTTCGACAGCAAAAAGGAATGCGCCATGTGCGGCGAATTCTGCGCCGTGCGCCTCTTCGGTTAGCCCGGCAACCGCCGGCACTCGGACCGCCTATTCCTGCTCGAAGATCCCGGTCAGCTCGGCGCTTTCCAGCACATTGCCCTTGATTGCCCCTTTGAAGGCGTCCAGCCCGTCTTCCCTTGCCGGATTCAAGCTCTCCGTGTCCAAGGGGTACACGAGGTTTGACAATTCTCGATTTCTGTATCTAAGTTCAATAGGCTTGTTAATAGAAACCCCTGCGTGGCGCCTATGCCCCTTCCCCTGCAAAGCGCGCTCGGCATTCCCGTTCTCCTGGCTCTGGCTCTGTTGTTCTCCGAAAACCGCCGCGCCATACCCTGGCGCAGCGTCGGCGCCGGCTTGCTGCTTCAGCTGGTGCTGGCCCTGCTCCTGCTCAAGCTCCCCGGATCGCGGAACCTCTTTCTCCTGCTGAACGATCTGGTGCAGGGCCTGGAACAGGCCACACGGGAGGGCACCTCCTTCGTCTTCGGCTATCTCGGCGGAGGCGACATTCCCTTCCAGACCAAGGAGGGCGCTGACACCTACATCCTCGCCTTTCAGGGACTTCCCCTCATTCTGGTCATCAGCGCCCTCTCCTCCCTGCTCTTCTACTGGGGAATCCTGCCCAGAATCGTGCGGGGATTCTCCTTTGTCCTTCGCCGCACACTGGGACTGGGCGGAGCGGAAGGCGTGGGCACGGCAGCGAATGTCTTCCTGGGCATGGTGGAGGCCCCGCTCTTCGTCAAGCCCTATCTCCCCCGCATGCACCGCGGCGAGATCTTCTGCCTCATGAGCTGCGGCATGGCCACCATCGCCGGAACGGTCATGGTCCTTTACGCCAGTATTCTCTCCCCGGTCATGCAGAACGCCATGGGCCACCTGCTCACCGCTTCCATCCTGAGCGCGCCCGCGGCCGTCGCCGTGGCCCGGATTATGATTCCCACTCCCGCTGACCGGCTGACTGAGGCGGAGGTTTACAGCCCGGTACGGGCCAGCGGCAGCATGGACGCTGTTGCCAGTGGCACGCAGGAGGGGGCGAGCCTGCTCATCAACATCATCGCCATGCTCATCGTCCTCATCGCCCTCGTTTCCATCCTCAATCAGATCCTGGGCCTGCTGCCGCTAGTTGACGGATCGCCCCTGACCCTGCAGCGAATCCTGGGCTGGATCATGGCTCCGGTGGTTTGGCTTCTGGGAATTCCGTGGAGCGAGTGCTTCGCCGCGGGAAAGCTCATGGGCACCAAGACCGTGCTCAACGAGCTTTTGGCCTATCTGCAGCTAACCGAGCTTCCCGCTGGGACCCTCTCCGAGCGCTCGCAGATGATCCTTACCTACGCCATGTGCGGATTCGCCAACCCCGGCTCACTGGGCATCATGCTCGCCGGGCTGGGCGGCCTGGCACCGGACCGTAAGGCCGAAATCGCCGGTCTGGGCCTGAAGTCCATTCTGGCGGGCACTCTGGCCACATGCTTGACCGGCTCCTTTGTGGGTCTCTTGACTTGGTAGATGCAGGCTGTCCGGTTCATCCGACCGTCCGCTTGTCCACTTCCCCTGGACAGAGAGCCTGGCTCATGAAAAAATGTACTAGGGATTCCGGGATGGTTCGGATACAGCCCCGGCGGTTGGAGTCGGACTCAGGAAGGGATTGCATCGCTGGAGGGGTTGGTCGGTCGCTTTCGGCCAAGCATCCCAATACCACAGAGGAGGAGCCATGCGCTATCACATCGCCGCTTTCGCCATTGCCGCACTGCTCATGGGATCCGTGCTCGCGGCCTGCGGACAGGACGTCGCTCAGGGAGAAAAGGTTGCCACCGGCCCCTGCGTGCAGTGCCACAGCAATCTCGTCACCTGTTCCAATCTGGACAAGGACCAGAGCTACTGGGAAAACACGGTCAACCGGATGGTGAAGAAGGGGATGGACATCTCCGGCCAGGAGCAGGAGGCTGTAGTGGAGTATTTGAGCGGTCTGGAGCCCGGATCGAGCCCCATTTGCAACTAGGACGGACAGCCGGGGAGCCTTTCGCTCAATCCCGATCCAGCTCCCTTGTCAGCCCCGGGGCGCGCTCGCTCAAGTACTGCCGGAGAACCGGGATGTCCGCCGGGCACCAGTCCAGCCGGACAAGCTCCCGTCCCCCGGACCAGAGAATGCGCTCGTGCTCCAGGGGCCTCGGCTCCCCCCGCACAATGGTGCAGAAATAGGGAATGAGCCGGATCTCCGCCTCGGGCTCCCGATGCAGGACGGGCTGCAGCCTCCGGGCGACATCAACCACGATCCCCAGTTCCTCTTCGATTTCCCGGCGCAGACATTCGGCCTCGGTTTCCCCCGGGGTCACCTTGCCGCCGGGGAACTCCCACAGCCCGCCGCGGTCCGCGGTCTGGGCCCGCCTGGCCGCGAGGACCTTTCCCCCGGACTCGATGAGAGCGCATGTCACATCTGTTGCCATGGCAGGGTCCTGTTTGTCCCATGAGATCGGCGGTGTTGCCGCCCGGATGAAAAATGCCGCCCCCAGCCCCCGTCTCCGTATCTCGCGGCTTGTGGATCAGGCTTTGGGTCTGTGCAGCACCGCGGCGTAGAAGAACTCGTTCACCCCCGGCCAGGTCGGGCTGAAGGAGCGCTCGAGCCTCACGCCATTGCCAGCACCGGAAAGGAAATCCCGGATGGCGAGCTCGTTCTCCTCCGGATTCAGGGTGCAGGTCACATAGATCATTCTGCCCCCCTGGGGCAGTACCTCGAGGCAGCTTTGCAGCATGTCCCGCTGGATCCGGATCAGTCGCTCGATTTCCTTGGGGGTGCGCTTGTGCTTGATGTCCGGCCTCCGGCTGAGCACTCCCAGGCCGGAGCAGGGCACATCCAAAAATATTGTTCCGGGCCGCCGTCTCAGGCAGTGCGAGGCGGCGGCATCATGCACGAATCCTGGCACCCGCGACAAGAGGAGCCTATCCGTCTCCCCGTGCAGTGCCCTGATCTTCTCCCAGCTCAGATCGCTCGCCCAGATGGGGCCGTCCACGGATTCCGCAAGGGCCGTGGTCTTGCCTCCGCGACCGGCGCAGGCGTCCCAGATCGGGGCGGGCCAGCTGGCCGGTCCGAGCTCGGCCAACAGGAGCTGGACCGCAAAGCTCTGTCTGCTGATTTGCCCGGAATCCTCCAGGCCCGTGAGGGAGACAGAGGGTGAGCCCTCCAGGGCCAATCCCCACGCACCTGGGAGAGTATGCTCCGCTTCCTCCGCGAGTGCGGTGTAGATCTCTTCCGTCTCCGGCAGGGTTCGATTGACCCGTATTCCCGTGTACGGCGGCCCTAGGCTGCCGGAAAGGAGCCTGCGGCAGGCGTCCTCTCCATAGGCGTCGCGCCACATGCGCACGATCCAGCCCGGACAGGAATAGAAACGTCCCAGGAAAGTCGCTCGGTCCGAGGTGCCGTGCCAGAAGAACTCCGGATCGTGCGCCGCATCCCCCCAGCGGATGACCCCACGGAGCACACCGTTGGCCAGTTTTCCCATTTTGGCGGAAAACCGTTTTTTCACATACTCCACATACCAGTGCACTGTGGCGTATTCCGGAACGCGCAGATAGTGCAGCTCGTACACGGCCAGCCCGAGGCTCACCACCAGGCCGAAGGGGAGCTTCTTGAGCTTGCCCTTGACCGTTCGGGCCAGGATGAAATCGATACGGATTTTGGAGCGGAGATAGCCATACGCGATCTTGGTGACCAGCTTCTTGTCCGTCTCGTTCAGGCCGGACGCGGCGAGCGTGCGATTGATCGCTGCCTGCAGATCCTCGCCCCGGAGACAGCTGATGACCGCGCTGATGCAGGCGTGGCGTGCGTTGGCGCTCACTGCGGAGAAGGCTCCTCGTGTTCCGGTTCCCTTTCCGTTGTCTCGGCTTCACTGTCGCCGTCATCCTCGCTCCGCAGGAAACTCCGGATGGCCAGCTCCAGCTGCGGCAGGGGAACTCGGGTGTCCAGACAGGGGCCGTGAGGACGCTCATTGAGGATTCCGTAAACCGGAAGGGGATAGGTATCCTGGATGCCGGAGGAAAGATCCCTTTCGCAAGCGACGGCGATGATAAGCCGCGGTCTGTTCTGCACCACGATCCGTCTGGCGATGGTCCCGCCGGTGGCAATGGCCAGCTTCACCCCGAAGGACTCGCTGAAGCGGAGCAGATCGGCGATCTGGCACTCCCCGCATCTGCGGCAGTTGTTGATGTTGTAGGTCAGGCGGTACTTGCAGAGGCTGTTCTGCAGACAGTGGGGCATGAGCAGGAGGATTTCCTCCGGGGAGAAGGTGCTGCGTTCCGCCCGAACGATGTCGTTGTTCACCTGGACGAAGGAGGCCCGGATCCGCTCCTTGGACAGCCCCATGAGCCTTCCCACTCCGATCATCAGGGGAAGATAGCAGGTCACCGCGATTCCCCTGATCCTCCCGGAAAAAAGCACGGGCTGCTTGAACAGGATGTTCAGCACCAAAGCTAGCGAGGACCAGATCACCACAAGGGCGGCCAGCCCAACAAAGCCCCCGAGCACCCACGGGGCTGCGGGATGGATTGTGGTCAGGCCGATATAGGGGATGAGCCAGAACAGGCCCAGAAACAGGACCACCAAAAAAGAGGTGCCCGTGAGCAGGCCGATGAACAGGCGCTTACGCACGGCGTTGGCATCCTGGATACTGTCCGTGGGCCTTAAGGAGGTAATATCCGTAAACTGGGTTTGGGATGAGGATCGCATGGCCTAACAGCCTGTTGAAACACCTTATTGGGCAGGGCGTTCACAAAGTCCAAGGGTCAAGCGCGAAAAAAGTTCAGGCGCGTAGATTACCCGGTGAACCTTCTTGTGTTTCACCGGGGCCTAGTGAGCCCCAATGAGAGTTTGGACTTTTTGAGGCAACGAAGCAAGTGGAAGATTTGGGGGGTTCTGCTAAACGAGGTATCCGTTGTAAAAGTCCCGCGCCGTGAGCGGCTTGCCCGAGGCCGGCTGAAGCGTGCTCAACCTGTAGACCCTGTCTCCACAGGCTATGCCCAACCGCCCCTGTCCGTCCAGCCCGAGAACCTCTCCGGCATCCGCCTCACCGACCTCCTCTCCGGGTGTTCCCGGATGGATCCCTACCCGGAGCTCTCTCCCGGAAGAGATCCGCAGGGTGCAATGGGCCCCGGGTACGGGATGCAGGGCCCGGATCCGGTTGTGAACCTCCCAGGCCGACGCGCTCCAGTCGATGCGACGCGCGGACTTGTCCAGCTTGGGCGCATGGCTGGACCGTTGCGGGTCCTGGGGGATGGGCACCAGGCGCCCTTCGGCCAGGGCGGCCAGGGTCCCCGGAAGCAGGTCGCCGCCCATTTCCGCGAGCTCATCGTGCAGGCTGCCCGCGGTATCGTCCACCCCGATGGCAAGGGCCCTCTGCTGCAGGATGGGCCCCGTGTCCATGCCGGGTTCCATGAGCATGGTGGTGATGCCCGTGACCTGCTCCCCGTTGAGCAGGGCCCACTGAATGGGGGCGGCCCCGCGATAGCGTGGAAGCAGCGAGGCGTGCACATTGACCGCGCCCAGCGGTGCGGCCCGGAGAAACTCCTCCGGCAGGATCTGGCCGTAGGCGGCGACCGCGAGCGCATCCGGAGCAATGTCCCGCAGCTCTTCCAGGCTTCTATCGTCCAGCTTTTCGGGTTGGTACACGGGGATGCCGCGCTCGGAGGCCAGTTTCTTGACCGGGGGCTCCAACCGCTTCCTGCCCCGGCCGCCGCTGCGGTCCGGTTGGGTGAACACCGCCGCCACATGCATTCCCTCGGCAGCAAGCAGCCGCTCCAGGATGGTTGCGGCGAAATCCGGTGTCCCCAGAAAGACAGTCCGAACAGGGGTCATGCCTCGTACCCCAGCTTGCGCATCTTTTTCTCGTACATGTTCCGCTTGAGCCGGCCCACCTGGTCCACGAGGAGCACCCCGCGCAGATGGTCCATCTCGTGCTGCAGGCAACAGGCAAGGAGCCCGCTCGCCTGCATCTCGCGAACGGACCCATCCAGATCGCGCCAGGAAACGGTCACTTCCTCGGCGCGGCGGACAGTCCCCTTAAACTCCGGGAGGCTGAGACAGCCCTCTTCGCTTTCCACCTCGCCACTGGACTCGACAATCTCCGGATTGACCATGACCAGCAGGTTATCGCGCTGCTGGGGGCCGCTCACATCCACGGTCATCAGCTGACAGTTCTCGCCCACCTGGGGTGCGGCCAGACCGATACCGCCTTTTTCGTACATGGTCTCCGTCATTTCCCGGGCCAAGTCCCGGATAGCCTCGGTGATCCTGTCGATGTTGGCGTTGTCCCGATAAAGCACGGGATCGGGAAACACCTTGATTTCCTTGACCATTGTATTCAACCCTCAATCGAGCGGTTCGACTTGATTTTTTTGCGGGCTTTTCCCGCCCAGCACCTGCGTCCCTCTTGTGTGTGCAATAATCGCTTTCCCACTGAACTGCCCGCCATACAACCTTCATTCCCGGCCTAAACCGGGCACAACCGGACATGAGAATGTCGCGAGGCGATGGCGGGTGGACGCTGAAGCCCGGGTTTCATCCCGGGTTT
>CAYNCR010000097.1:0-9482 GCA_964395575.1 uncultured Desulfohalobiaceae bacterium | reverse complement strand
CCGATAATTTCACCAAATAATTCGACAGCTTGGCCACATTTTCATACAAAAAAACTCCCATTCGGGTCTTCTCCAGGCAGATTGTTCACAAACGGATACTTGCCTGCTAGTGTGACCTCGCTCTGCATCCTTTATTCCGGCCCGGACGGCACCATGGATCCCCAGATCGTCACCAGATACCACAACCTTTCCACGAATCCCTTCACTCCTGCCACCGCTGGTGAAAACTACTTCTCCACCACGCAGACCCAGCGGATATTGCACGAGCTGCACTTCGGCATTGTGAGCCGAAAGGGTTTTTTGGTGCTTTTGGGGGAAGTCGGCGTGGGCAAGACCTCCCTCCTGCTTCAGCTACTGGGAATCCTGCATCAGGAACAGGGGCTCCATACCGCCTGGGTCCTGAACACCTCGGTAGGCCCCTTGGAGCTTCTCGAGGCTATCATCGCCGACTTCGGGCTGAAAGCGCCCCAGGCCGCCTCCCGATCCGTGCTTTTGGGCACGCTTCACAGCCATTTCCTGCAGGTCAACGAAAATGGAGGCAACTGCGCCATCGTCGTGGACGAGGCCCACAACCTCTCCGAAGAGGCGCTGGAATGCCTGCGCATGCTTTCCAACATGGAGGCGGGAGGGCACAAGCTGGTCCAGATCCTCCTCGCGGGCCAGGAAGAGCTCCGGAAGCTCCTGAACACCGAGCGCCTGCGACAGCTGCAGAGCCGCATCTATGTACAGTGCACTCTCCAACCCCTGAGCAGGGAGGATATCCACTCCTATTGCAGCTTCAAGCTCTCGCGCGCCGGAGCTCAACTTCCCATCACCTCCAGGGGAACACGCCTGCTGTGGCTGGCGAGCAGGGGGAACACCAGACTCCTGGATCTGATCATGGACCGTGCCCTGCACGCCATGGCTGCCCACAGCACACACACCGTATCCGGACGAATCGTCACCAGCGCCCTGCGTGAAATCGCTCCCCAACAGCGGCTGATCCGGGAAAATCTGCGCCGAAACCGGCAGCGCCGGACAGCCGGAGTGCTTGGCACTGCCGCCGTGCTCCTGCTCGCCGTGGGGATGCTCATGCCCGGGCTCACAAATTCCCGGTCCGGCGAAAGCTCCTTGGGTGCCCTGAATCTCCTGCCTCTGACCAATGACTCCAAGGAGGGTCCTCAGGGGACTGAATCGGTCAGGGATGGCTCCCACAGGATACGAAAGCAGATCGAACGGAGAGATCCGTCCGATCCGAACCCCCCTCCAGAAAGGGAGCGCCGTAAAAAGCTCTTGAAATTCCTGAACAGCTTTAATATTGTGAGCACGCTCTCTTATTTGCAACGCGCCGTGGAGGAAGGTGAAATAGATCCGTTTCGGCGGAATCTCCCGTCCGGGCTCCGCTTGGCGGGATTCAGCGAGCTCCCCGAAGATCCCGGATTTCCCTTTTCCTCGCTTCCCTGGCGGGAGCTGACCGGCAAAGGACCTAAATGGTACGTCCTCTGGGAGCCCACCCTTGAGCTGAACCTGAAACACCCCCAAGAGTCGAGCCCTTCCGATATCGTCATCCTGCAGACCATTCTGCGCGAACAGGGCTTGTATTCCTATCGCGTCGACGGCAAATACGGCCCGCGCACCGGCAAGGCCCTGCGGGCGTTTCAGGCGGCGCACCCGCTGGACCCCAAACAGCGTCCGGACACGGGAACCCTTTTTGCTTTGTGCCGGAATTTCCACGGCAAACGCTCCGCTGCTGCGCAAGGCCGATAGGGTCCTGAATTGGGCTCTTGACGACTCCATCTGAATCAAGGCGTACGAGGAAACTCATGCTGCGAGGCTTTCCCTGGCTTTCGGGCTCCAACCATGTCCTGGGTGTGGACATCACTTCAGAAGGCGCCGCCCTGGTCCGGGTGAGCCAAGGCAAAAACGAGCCGCAGGTACTGGCAACGGAATTCTGCAGCTGGCAACAGGACGAGGACAGGGCCCGGACTCTGTCCCGCACTGTCCGTGATATGGCGCGCCCCCGTATTCCGGTGGTCTCCACGCTGTCTCCGCAATCCTACCAGCTCCTTCAGGTCCAGGCCCCCAAGGTCAAGGAAAGCGAGGTCAAAATGGCCGTGGGCTGGCAGATCAAGGATCTCATCGACTTTCCCCTGGAAAGCACGGTCATCGATCATTTTCCGGCCCCGGAATCCCCGGGGCTGGGCAAGATGGTCTACGTGGTCGCGGCGGACCGGGGGGCTGTGCGGCAACATGCCGATCTTTTGGAACAAGCCCGCCTCAGGATACGGGCCATCCACATCCCCGAGCTTGCCCTGCGCAACATCGTGCAGCAGGAAGAGAACAGCGATGCCGGCCTTGCCCTGCTCCACATGGAAGAGGATACCGGCATGATCCTTATCTTCAAGAACGGAATTCTCTATGTGGCCAGGCGGCTTCGTTCGGGGATGAACCAGTTGCTGCAGAGCGGATCGTCAGCCGATGAGGGCGGTATCCTGGAAACCGAGGATCAGGGGGCTTCCGCATTCGAATCCGTGCTCCTGGATCTGCAGCGGACCCTGGACTATTTCGAGAGCAACTTCCGCTCCCCGCCTGCAGGAACGCTCCTCCTCGCGCCCCAGTTGGGAGACCTCCCCGAGCTGCAAAGCCATCTGCAGCAGAACCTGGATCTGTCCGTCCGCCTGTTGGACAGCCAAAAACTGTTGGGCGAGGACCTTTCCTTTGCGGAGCAGGGCCGCTGCCTTCTGGCGCTGGGCAGCGCCCTCAAGACGGGAGAAGGTTGACGAGATGAACAGGATTGACCGGTTCTTGTGAAGCAAGGGCGGAAAATCCTCATCCGAATCGCATCCTGTTTATTAGTGAATTCTGGCAACTTCCCCAAGCATAACGAAGGGGCCATGAGACAAGAGGTCAATCTCTACCAGACCGGGCTGCGGCCCAGAAAAAGCCCGTTAAGCGGAGCCAGGATGCTGCTTGTGCTCCTGGCATCCCTTTGTATTCTGGCGGGCATTTCCCTGTACTCGCAGCAAAGAAACGCTGAGCTGAGCCGGGACCTCGAGCGGGCAGAGGCCAAAAGAGATCCGCTTCAAAAGGAGGTCTCCAAGCTGCGGAAGAAGGTCTCCCAACAGAGCAGTCAGGATCTGAGACGGCAAATCCGCGATCTTGAAACACAGCGGAAAGCCAGGCGGCAGCTGATTGACGTGCTCTCCCGTACCGGGACTTCTGAACAAAAGGACTTCGCTCCCTTCCTCGAGGCCATGGCCAGACAGCATCTGCCCAAGCTGTGGCTGACCGAATTCAGCATCGACATTGAGGGGGCCCCGACCCTGCGCATTTCCGGCAGAACCACGGAATCCGAGCAAATCCCGACCTATCTGATGCGCCTCTCCCGGGAAGAGGTTTTCTCCGGATTGACCTTCACCACGCTGCGTGCCGAGCGTCTGGATGATGACTCCGATATCGTCAAGTTCACTCTTGCCTCGAAACCCGAGTAGGCCTTATGCAGCGCATCAAAGAGCTTCTACGGACGGCGGCGTCCAAGATCGAGGAGCGATCCCTCCGGGAAAGACTCCTCGTGCTGCTCGCCGTGCTCGCGATCATCGCCGTCCTCTGGCATCAGCTCCTCTTTCAGGGCCAGCAGCAGCGCGCCCTCCGACTTGAGGACCGAATCGCCTCAGCCAGGCAGGAAGTGTCTTCGTTGCAGCAGGAGAAAGCCGGGCTTCTGGAGCAGCTCCAGGAGGACAAACAAAAGGCCCTTCGCCGCAAAAAAGAGCAACTGCGCGAGGAGATCAAGCAACTGGACCAAAAGCTCCGGGAGAAGAGCAGCGAGCTCATTTCCCCGGGTCGCATGGCCAAGCAGCTTCGCGGCGTCCTCAAGCGAAGCGCCGAGCTGGAGCTGACCCGGATGGCCAATCGGCCTCCCAGCAAGGTGGAGCTCGCCAACCTGATCGACGCCTCGGAACAGGTGGAGGGCGACGCCCTGCCCAAGCTCTACAGGCATCCCTTGACCATCACCTTCAAGGGGACATACTCTCAGGCTGTTCGCTTCTTCAACAAAATGCAGGACATGTCCTCCCGTTTTTTCTGGGATCGGCTGGAATTTACCATTATCGAGCATCCGGTGGCGCGAGTGGACCTGACTGTACACACCCTGAGTCTGGATAAGGCATGGATCGGCTTCTAGGCACGCTTACCAGGATACTGCTCCTCTGTGGTCTCGGGGTCTTCATCGCCCTTGCCGGATCCCTGCGCCCAATTCCGGCCAAGGCGGAGCCGCTTCCGGACCCAACCGAACCGGAGCGTTCGCAAAAAACCAGGCAAAGCGGCACGCAAGCCCAGCAACGCAAGGAACCCTCCTGGAAGCTGTCCTCCATCATCCATTCCCCGCGCCGCAAACTGGCTGTGATCAACGGGGAGATACGGCGAGTGGGCGAGGACATAGCGGGTGCCCGGATCCTGGCGATCCAGTCGGACACCGTGGTCATCCACTATCGGGGACAGCGCCGCATACTCCGGCTCCTTTCCGGGGAAAGCGGACTCAGCAGAACAGGCAACGAGTAGGGAGTAGACCAAGTAATGAATTCCTTGACCCCCCGTATTTTGATAGTCCTCACGGTTCTTCTGTTCCTTGCCGCCGCCTGTGCCCCGCACGGACCGAAGCCGCAGCCCGAAGCCGAGCAGGCCGAGAGTCAGGAAGAACCGGGCGTTCCCGAGGCCAACGCAAGCGGCTCCCGAAACGAAGTCCCCTCCTCTGTAGATTCCGCTCTGCTTCCGGAAGAGAAAAAATCAGAAGAGTCCCTGTCGGGCAATGGGATGCAGCCCGAAGCCGAGCCCGGTCCCCGCTTCGATGTCCGGGCCAACGAGGTACCGGCCAGAGAGTTCTTTATGAGCTTGGTCCGGGACACCCCCTACAGCCTGACGGTCCATCCCAGAGTGGAGGGCACCATCACTCTGCAGATGCAAGACGCCACCTTGCCGCAGGTCCTGGACGCAGTGCGCAACCTCCACGGCTATCCCTACCGCCGCACAGAGACGGGATATCAGGTTCTGCCCGCGGGCACCGTCAGCCGCACCTTCCAGGTGAGCTATCTGGATCTTGCCCGAAAGGGCGGATCCCAGACACAAGTTCGATCCGGCAGTGTCTCTCAAGATGCCGATAATAATGGCGGCGGGGGCTCCGTGACCAGCACCGAAATCAGCACCGAGAGCGAAAGCGCCTTCTGGTCCGAGCTGGAGAGCACCCTGAGCTCGATTGTGGGACAGGGCGAGGACCGGCGGGTCATCACCCAGCCCCAAGCAGGGCTTATTGTGGTACGTGCCCTGCCGCGGGAGCTGGAGCAGGTTGAGCGCTACCTGGACACCATGCGGCAAAACGTGCAGAGACAGGTGATTTTGGAAGCCAAGATCATGGAGGTCCGGCTGAACAAGGGGCACCAGACCGGGATCAACTGGTCCGGGTTTCTGTCCGGTTCCGAGAGCGGGGCCGTGATCAGCCAAACAGGAGGTGGGAGCGTATTCCAGGAAGGGAACACCCCAAGCTCCGGGGACAGCCTGGACAGTGTTCTCAACCCGAACGCTCGGAGCCGCTCCGACTTATCCACTGGCTCCCAGGCCAGGGCCTTTGGAGGCATGTTCTCAGCAGCGGTCAACATCCGGAACTTTACAGCCTTCGTGGAATTCCTTCGGCAGCAGGGCGAGGTCAATGTCCTGAGCAGCCCTCGCGTGGCGACCATGAACAATCAGAAAGCCGTCATCAAGGTGGGCACGGATAAATTCTTCGTCACCGACGTGTCCACTGAGACCAACGAGGACACGGCCGGCGAGGACACCCAGATCAACGACGTGACCCTGGACCCCTTCTTTTCCGGAATCGCCCTGGATGTGACTCCCTCCATAAGCCGCACGGGCCTGGTGACCATGCACATCCACCCCTCGATCAGCGATGTGAGCGAGGAACAGAAGAGCCTTCAATTGGCGGGAGACCAGATCGCCCTGCCCCTGGCCCAGAGCGAGGTCCGCGAGTCGGACACGCTTGTCAAGGCCCGCGACAGTCAAGTTGTGGTTATCGGCGGTTTGATGAAGACGAGGATGAGCGATGAGACGGCATCGATCCCGTTACTCAGCGACCTGCCCCTTCTGGGCCGCCTCTTCCAGCACGAAAAGCAAGTCAAGGAAAAGAGCGAGCTGGTCATCCTGCTCCGGCCCAAAGTGATCGGCTCCGGCAGGAAAAACCGCAGAATGCCCAAGGGGGGCGATCTGGGCTCGGAGGATTTCGGCCGGCAATGGCGAGGCGGTCAGCAGTAATCCGGGAAAAGAGCCCCACATCCGCACTTGCTCGGCCCCTGAAAGCAATTCGCATGACAAGGAATCCGCCATGGGGGCTCCTTTCCGGACCCAGAATGAACATGGTTCCGTATTTTCCGGGGTACGCGGCTAACACAGCTCAAAGCATTATGGGACAAGGTTGTTCAGCCATCCACATGCCGCCTTTGTCTTATAGCTTATCTCCTGGAGCCCATTACTCAGGCAGCTTACACTTTTTCTCTCCCTCTTCGCCCCCAAGCCGTGAGCCCCAAACCGGACCCCGCTCAGGGGCATCCCCTGGCATATGAGTCTCATCTATCAATCCCTGAAAAAACTGCAATCCGGTGAGGACGGATCGGACAGCCCGCCTGGCCCGCACCCGCAACCGGAGCGGACATTCCGTCTGCGCAACGCAGTCTGGATTCTTTTGGGGCTCGGGCTATTGGCAGCCGGCGCATATGGCTCCTGGATCGCTGTCGGCGGCGATTCGCCGCAACCCCCCTCTCAACGCACCGTCGAAACTAAGGCCGTGAACCACTCAGCGGAGACAACCCCGTCCCTGCCGGTCACGAACGCGTCACTGGCCGCATCTTCGGAAAACCGCTCCGCTGATCGATCGCACGAGGGGAATGAAACAGGCTCGCCACCAACTGAGATACTGTCGGCAACCCATGCACAAAGCGATCCCCCCAGACTGCTTCGCTTCTTCTGTCGCAGGAACGGCACCCGCGCCAGGCTCGGCCTCGAATTCGACCGCAAGCCGCACAGCCCTGAAACACACTGGGACAACACCACCCGGACACTGGGACTGGCCTTTTCCAGCGCCCAAGCAAAAGAGCCGCAATCCCTGCGGAAACAGGCGGCACGGAACGAGCTCGATCTTTCCCTTTCCTCGCTCGATCCCCTTCGCCTGCGCCTCAATTGCCCCGATCTGGAGGAATACAGTGCCTTTACCCTTCCGGGTTCCGAGGGGTACGGACCGCGATACGTGCTTGCCCTTCGCTTTAGCCGGAATACGCAAGAACAGAACGCCCCAGGCAAACAATCCGGTACATCGCCTTCCAGCAAACCAGAGGCCAGTCGCGTGACCGCACAGACAGAGCAGGCCAAGGAGAACGTTGAGGAAGAGGCCGATCAACGGGAGGTAAGCCGACAGCCTGAATCAAGTCAAGAGCACACCTCCGGCTCGCTGGAAGTCGCCTCCAAGACGCACGAGCAGCAGAAGCAAGGCCTGTCTGAAGACGGCCCTGCCCGAATCCAGCGACTTTTGACACAGAACCGGGATGACAGGGCCGCTCAACTCCTCAGACGCCATTTACGACGCGATCCGGACGACATCGCCCTTCGAACCCGTTACGCGGATATTCTCATTGCCGAAAAGCGCTATCGCCTGGCCCTGCAGGCCCTGCAGATGGAAACCTCCCCGAGTGTCCGGAAGCATTCCAACTACTACGCCCTTGTCGCCTATGCCCGGCGCAAACTGGGCCGGCATGAGCGCGCCGCCAGGGTCTACCGCGCCCTTGCCCGCAATGAGCCGCGGGAGGGAAGGTGGTGGATGGGCCTCGGTCTCTGCCTGGATCGTCTGGAGCGGACCGAGGCGGCTCTGGAAGCCTATGAGCGTGCCCTGGACTCGTCCGGCCTGGACGATGATGTACGGGCTTTTCTGAAGCAACGCCACAAGCGGCTGGATTCAGACCGGGAAAAGGATTAGGATGGCTGGCAAGGCGAAATCGGAAAGCAAGGGGAGGGGGATGCTGCTTTCATGGACCGTCCATCACCTGCATGATCCTGACCGCTCTTCGCCTCCTTCATCTCTCGCGAGCCGAAAATAAAACCGTAACCCGCAAGGTCGAATATGGCCAAATTACGCAAGATTCGCCTCGGCGATCTCCTGGTTCAGGAGGGCAAGATCAACGAGGATCAGCTGCAGCGCGCCCTCAAGGAACAGAAGCGTACCGGGGGCAAGCTGGGCAAGGTCCTGATCCAGCTGGAATTCATCCAGGAGGATGATCTGCTGCAGCTGCTCTCCAGGCAACTGGACATCCCCTTTATCGATCTCCGCTCCTACCGTTATACCCCGGAGATGGTTCGCAACCTGTCCGAGACCCACGCCCGCCGTTTTCGGGCCATTCTGCTGAACAAGGATAATGAGGGAGCACTCGTGGGCATGGCCGACCCCACGGACCTCTTCGCCGTGGACCAGCTGGGCAAGATCCTGCAGGCCACAATCAATCCGGCAGTGGTCCGGGAAGCGGACCTCTTGAACACCATAGACAGTGTTTATCGCAGGACCCAGGAGATCCACCACCTGGCCACCGAGGTGGGCCAGGAAATGGGCGACGAGGACGAGGTGGTCCTGGAGAACATGCTCGCCGAGGCCGGACCGGAGGACGCGCCTGTAGCCCGCCTCCTGCAGAGCATGTTCGAGGACTCCGTACAGATCGGGGCATCGGACATTCATGTGGAGCCTGATGAATCCGGGCTGCACATCAGGCAGCGCGTGGACGGAGTGCTCCAGGAGCAGACCATCCGGGAACGGCAGGTAGTGCGAGCCCTGGTCTCCAGGCTCAAGCTCATGTGCGGGCTCAACATCTCCGAACGCCGCCTGCCCCAGGACGGTCGTTTCAACATGCGGGTCAAGAACCGCAGCATCGACGTCCGCCTCTCCACCATGCCCACCCAGTTCGGCGAATCCGTGGTCATGCGCCTCCTGGACCAGTCCCAGGGGCTGCTCAGGCTGGAACACATCGGCATGTCCCAGCGCACTTTGGCCCGTTTCCGAGCCGCGATCCATCAGCCTCAGGGCCTTGTCCTGGTCACCGGCCCTACCGGAAGCGGCAAGATCATCAGCGTGGAGGATCCGGTGGAATACCGCCTGCCCCGGATCAACCAGGTCCAGATCAACTCCCGCATCGGCCTCACCTTCGCCAATGTACTGCGCTCGTCCCTTCGCCAGGACCCGGACATCCTCATGGTGGGCGAGATGCGCGACGAGGAGACCGCGGAAATCGGGCTACGCGCGGCCATGACCGGCCATCTCGTCCTGTCCACCCTGCATACCAACGACGCGGTTTCCACCGCCCTGCGGCTGCTGGACATGGGCGCGGCCGGATACATGGTGGCCAGCTCCCTGCACGCTGTGCTTTCCCAGCGCTTGGTGCGCCGCGTCTGTCCCATGTGCGTGGAGGAGGATCCCCTGGACG
>CAYNCR010000096.1:0-9546 GCA_964395575.1 uncultured Desulfohalobiaceae bacterium | reverse complement strand
CCCATTCTGGTCAAGGTCGTTCCCTATGACAAAAGCCTGGTGACAGCCGCGCTCGAGTCCGGAGCTGACGGAGTCATCGTCGAGCCGGAGCGCGTGGAGGAAGTGCAGGGTCTGGGCCGGATTCGGACCCTGACTCCGGACGAGATCACCGTCCGATCCGTGGCGGACAAGGACGGGGAGGAATCGGCGGCCGAATCCCTGCGCCAAGGCGAGGCCGTGCTCCTAGAGCAGGGGTGGGAGATCATTCCCGTGGAGAATCTCCTGGCTCTGGAAAAGGGCGAGCTGGGCCTCGAAGCGTCTTCCGCGCACGATGCGCGGCTCGCCGCCGGCATCCTGGAAAAGGGTGCGGATTTTCTGGTCCTCTTGCCCGAGGCCGCGGGAGACATGCCGAGCATCGTGCGCGATCTGCGTCTGAGTGAAGGAAGCCTGGACCTGGAAACGGCCCGGATCACCGAGGTGCGGCCCGTCGGTCTGGGCCACAGGGTCTGCGTGGACACCTGTTCGCTCCTGCGGACGGGTCAGGGAGTGCTTACGGGGAACTCCAGCGCCTTTACCTTCCTCGTTCAGGCGGAGACCGAAGAAAATCCCTACGTGGCCTCCAGGCCCTTTCGGATCAATGCCGGAGCGGTGCACAGCTATACCGTCCTGCCCGGGGATCGCACCTGTTACCTGGAGGAGCTCCGGGCCGGGGACGAGACCCTTGTGGTCGACGCCAGCGGGGGGACCCAGCTGGCCACTGTGGGACGGGTCAAGATCGAGGTGCGTCCTCTGCTTCTTATTGGTGCACAAACCGAGTCCGGCGCCGGACAGGTCTTTCTCCAGAACGCGGAGACCATCAGGCTCCTTACTCCCGAGGGCCGGCCGGTGAGCGTGGTGTCCCTGAAAGAGGGGGACGAGGTGCTCTGCCGCACGGAAAAGGGGGGCAGGCATTTCGGCATGCGCATCACGGAAAATATCGAGGAAAGGTAGATGCCACGGGAAAACGATACATCCCCCGGAACCGAAGAGACGGCTGAGGAGCTGGTCCGGCTCCGGCAGGAGATATCGGCCATCGATGACGAGCTGGTGGGACTCCTGAACAGGCGTTCCGCTCTGAGCCTTCGGATCGGTCGCCTCAAGTCGGATAGCCGGGACACCGTGTTCAAGCCCTTCCGGGAGAAGGAAGTGATCCGGGAGATCCTGGACAAGAACACCGGGCCCATGCCCGAGGAGCACCTGCGGGCTGTCTACCGGGAGATCCTTTCCTCCTCGCGCAGCCTGCAGCGCCGGCAGAGCGTGGTCTATCTGGGCCCGGAAGGGACCTTTTCCTACTTTGCCGGCCTGCACTATCTGGGCAGCTCAGCGGATTACCGCCCCAAGGCCGTGCTGGAGGATGTCTTCCGCAGTGTGCGGCAGGGCGAGTCGGACCTGGGGATCATTCCCCTGGAGAACTCTTTGCAGGGCACCGTGGGCCAGAGCCTGGATCTCTTCCTGCGTTACGAGGTCTTCATCCAGGCCGAGGTGTTCTGCAAGATCAGCCACAGCCTGCTCGCTTCGGGCCAGACCCTTTCCGACATCCGGGTGGTCCATTCCCATCCCCAGGCCCTGCAACAGTGCACATCCTGGCTCAGCGCCCAGCTCCCCCAGGCCGAGGTCGTGCCCGCGGAAAGCACGGCCGCGGCAGCGGAGCGGGTACACGGCAAAAGCGGGGAGGCGGCCATCGCCCATCCTGCGCTTGCGGAACGCTTCGATCTCAATGTGCTGCAGACCGGGATCGAGGATCTGCCGGAGAACTGGACCCGCTTCTTGATCATCGGGCCCAAGATGCCTCCACCGGGCAACCGGGACAAGACCTCGCTCCTGTTCACCCTGACGGACAGGCCGGGCTCACTGGCGGGGATGCTCAACCGCCTGGCCGAGGAGGAGGTGAACATGAAGAAGCTGGAGTCCCGGCCCATGCGGGGGGAAAAGTGGCAGTACGTCTTCTTCGCGGATGTGGAGTGCGATCTTACCCTGGACCGTTATGACCGACTGCTGCAGAGCCTGCGGGACAATTGCCACAATCTGCGCGTTCTGGGGAGCTATCCCAACGGGCCCTATCTCGATCTGGTCCGCCAACGGGTCTAGAACCGGAGGTCGGAGATCGGAGATCAGAGGTCGGATGACAGAGGACAAAAGTCGGAGTTCAGAGAGGGTAGTGGCGAGCATTCGAGCTGGCTCTCTTCAAAAAGAGATTTTCGCAACAAAGCAGCCGGTTGAAATTTTTGGTCAATAGAGAGGATACGGCAATGCATAACTCCCCCGTCCAGGCCCCCCCGAGCAAATCCGCCTCGCACCGTGCGCTCATTACCGCTGCTTTGGCGGACGGGGAGTCGCGCCTGTGCAATCTCCTGGCCAGCCAGGACCTGGAGCGGAGCCGGGACTGCCTGGCCCGGCTCGGAGCCGACATCCGCGAGGAAGGCGATGCTACCCTGGTGCGGGGCATGGACACACGCCGCCAGCTAGCCCCTGAGCCGGTGGAGCTGGATGTGGGCGAGTCGGGCACGACCTGCCGTCTTGTCGCGGCGGTGGCCGCCCTGACCGGCAGGGTCTGCCGCATTTCCGGCAGGGGCCGCATGCATCAGCGTCCCATGGGTTCTCTGACCCGGGCTCTGGAGGCGCTGGGCGCTCAGGTGACCTGGGAGGGGGAGCCCGGTTGCCCTCCCCTGGTCCTCGACGCTCGCGGCATAGCGGCAGGCAGCGTTGGCGTGGACCTGGAGCAGAGCAGCCAGTTCCTCTCCGGCCTGCTCTTGGCCGGGCCGGCCCTTTCCGCTCCGCTCTCCGTCGGGATCACCGGAAACCGGGTGGTCTCCTGGCCCTATGTGGCCCTGACCCTGCAGGTGATGCAAGATTTCGGGGCGAGCTTCGGGGTGGAGGCTTTGCAGGAGGGCGTCTGGCGGGAAGTTGCCTGGGAAACTCTGACCCGGGCCGAGCCCGGCAAGGTGCGATTCACGATATATCCCGGCGCCTATACGCCGCGGGAATACAGCGTGGAGGGGGACTGGAGCAACGCCTCCTACCTCCTCGCAGCGGGGGCCCTGCAAAAAACGGGGATCCGGGTTTCGGGGCTCGATCCGGAATCGACACAAGGGGACAGGCGGGTCCTGGACATCCTGCGGGCCATGGGCGCCGAGGTGGAGATCTCCCATGGAGAAATCCGCGTTGCTCCGAACGGGCTGCGCGGAGCGGACCTGGACATGGGGGCCTGTCCGGATCTGGTGCCCACGGTCGCGGTGCTGGCCTCCCTGTCCAGCGGGGAGACCCGGGTCCGCAACGCGGCTCATCTCCGACTCAAGGAGAGCGACCGCCTTGGGGATCTGGCCGGGGAGATCGCGAAAACCGGGGCGGAGGTGGAGCTGCATCCGGACGGAGCGAGCATTCGGCCGCCCTCGGAGCCAGCGGCCGGTCCTGTTCATTTCTACACCCACGGGGATCACCGTCTGGCCATGGCCTTTGCCCTGTACGGGCTGGCCGGCGTGGAATACAGCCTGAGCGATCCGGACTGCGTGGCCAAGTCTTTCCCCTCCTTCTGGGAAACCTGGAATCTGGTGCGACGCGATGACTGATACGAGGCAAGAGCGGGCGACCATCGTTGGAGGCCGGGGGGCCATGGGAGGCTTCTTCGCCGAGCGCCTGCAGGGCTGCGGCCTCGAGGTGAGGGCACTGGACAAGCCGCTTCGGGAGGAAGAGGCAGCCGAGCACGTTCCAGGCAGCGACCTGGTTCTTCTCGCTGTTCCGTCCCACGTGGTGACCGAGGTCCTGGATCGGCTGGAGGGCCATCTCTCCCCGGAGAGCGTGCTCGCGGATATCTGCTCGGTCAAGGTGGAGCCCCTCCAGCGGATGCTCGAGCGCCATTCCGGGCCGGTTGTCGGCACCCACCCCCTCTTCGGCCCCGATCCCGAGCCGGGAACCGCTTTGCGTGTGGCCCTTTCCCCAGGACGCGACGAACAGGCCGGTGAGTGGGTCCGCGGCCTGCTGCAGCGGGTAGGGCTGACTCCCTTCGACGCCGAGGCCAGGGAGCACGATCGCGCCATGGCCTTTTTGCAGGGGCTCAACTTCGCCACCACAACGGCCTATCTGGCGGCGGCCTCCCATGACGCGAGCATCAGCAAATATCTGACCCCCTCCTTCCAGCGCCGTCTCGACGCGGCCCGGAAGATGCTCAACGAAGACGCCGAGCTCTTCCAGACCCTTTTCGAGTCCAATCCCTACAGCCAGGAGGCGGTGCGCTGCTACCGCTCCTATCTGGGCCTCGCCGCGGGCGGCGAGCTCGATCTCCTCCTGAACAGGGCCTGCTGGTGGTGGAACGGCAACAATGATCCGGGGGGGGACGTGTAGGTCCGGGAATCGAATCTTTCGGTTGTTCAGGCCGCATTCCCTCCCCGGGAATGCGGCCTTTTTTTGATCCAAACCATGGAGACAGGTCTATGCACAGATTCACCTTGCGCCAGTATGCGGCGACCCATCCCGCGGACACCCAGACGCCCATCGGCATGTACATGCGCTTCGTGGGCGACGACCCCGGCCTGCTTCTTCAGAGCGCGGAAGTGGACGGCAGATTGGGTCGCTACAGCCTCATCGCCTGGGATTTCTGTCTCACTGCCCGCTGCAGCAGGGGCAAGCTCGCCGTTTCCGTGCGCGATCCCGCTCTGAGCGGCGTGTACAAGCTTTCCGGCATGGATTTCGTCCCCGGGCTGCGGCAGCTCATGGACAGCCTGGATCTGGTTCCGCCGGAGACGCATCCCGATCTCCCGGCCATTTCCCGCTCCCTGCTCGGCTATTTCGGGTACGAGCTTGCGGGGCTGCTGGAACCCGGCCTGGCAAGGACCTTGAGTCCCGAGGACGCGGAGTGCGCCCTGGTTCTGCCCGGCAGGCAGATCCTCTTCGACCACCTGCATCAGCGCTGCGTGCTCCTGGGGCTGGAGCGAAGCCCGGAGCCGGACCCGAAAACCCGCAAGGGCAGGGAAGAAGCCGAGACCAGGGTCGGGACGGTCCGGCCCACGGTTTCCGGTCAGGATTATCGTTCCGGGGTACAGCGGGTGAGGGAGGAGATCCGCGGCGGAGAGGCGATCCAGGTGGTGCTCTCCTGCCGCTTCCAGACCGAGTTTGAAGGGGATCCCTTTCTGGTCTACCGCAGGCTGCGCCAGAGCAATCCCTCGCCGTACATGTTTTACGTGAACCTCCCGGATCTGACCCTCATCGGCTCCTCGCCCGAGGTCCTGGTTCGCAGCACGGACGGGGTCCTGGAGGGCCGACCCATTGCCGGAACCCGCCCCCGCGGGACGGATCCGGGACAGGATGAGGCTCTGGCCCGGGAGCTGTCCGAGGATCCCAAGGAGCGCGCGGAGCACGTCATGCTGGTGGATCTGGGCCGCAACGACCTGGGCCGCATTGCGGATCCGGGCAGCGTGAGCCTGGAACGGTTCATGCAAGTGGAGCGCTTCTCCCACGTGATGCATCTCACCTCCTATCTCCAGGCCCGGGTGAGCCCGGATCTGGACGCTTTGGACGTGCTCCGGGCCACCTTTCCCGCGGGCACCGTCTCCGGAGCCCCCAAGATACGAGCCATGGAGATGATCCGGGACATCGAGTCCCAGCCGCGCGGACCCTATTCCGGGGCGGTGGGCTGGCTTGGTCTGGACCGGGACCGGCTGAACCTGGATACCGGGATCGCCATCCGCACCATGTGGCTGCGGCAGGGGATGATGACCTGGCAGGCCGGCGCGGGCGTGGTCAGCGACTCGGATCCCGAATCCGAATGGCAGGAGTGCTGGAACAAGGCCAAGGTGCTCCTGCGAAGCCTCAACCAGAACGGAGGTGGCGATGTTTTTGCTCATCGATAACTACGACTCCTTTACCTACAACCTGGTCCAGGTTCTGGCCGAAGCCGGGACCCTGCCCAAGGTGCTGCGCAACGACGACGAGGACCTGCTCAATCCGGATCTGTTCCGGGAGCTCACCGGCGTGCTCATTTCTCCCGGGCCGGGCGGTCCGGAGAAAAGCGGGCTCTGTTCGGACTTTCTGGCGAAACTGCCCTCTCACGTCCCGGTGCTGGGGGTTTGCCTGGGCCAGCAGATCCTGGGCCGCGAGGCGGGATGGCGCGTGATCCGGGGGAACCGGATCATGCACGGCAAGACCTCGCAGATCCAGCACGATGGAAGCGAGCTTTTCAGCGGACTGAGCCGCCCCTTCACCGCGACCCGGTATCATTCCCTGCTGCTTTCCCCGGAGGGCGTGGATCAGGAGCGTGTCCAGGTCACTGCATGGACCGAGGAAGGCGAAATCATGGGGATCCGCTATTCCGACCGGCCCTGGATGGGGGTGCAGTTCCATCCCGAATCCGTGCTGAGCGAGGAGGGTCCCCTGCTTTTGGGGAATTTTCTCGAGATCGTGGGAACACGCAATCACAACGGGAGGTCGTGATGTCTGTACAGCATATACTGGAGGATTTGGCCCGGGGCCGCGATTTGGATCGCAGTGCGGCTGAGCAGGGCTTCGAGGCGCTCTTTTCCGGGGAGCTCTCCCAGGCCCAGTCCGGAGCGATGCTCCTGGGGCTGCGGGCCAAGGGGGCAACGGCAGAGGAGCTTTCCTCAGCGGTTCAGTCGGCGCTTCGGCACGCGCATCTGGTGCGGGCCGCTGAAGGGGCGTGCATCGATACCTGCGGCACCGGGGGGGACGGCAGGCACAGCTTCAACTGTTCCACCGCGGTGGCGGTGTTCCTGGCGGACATGGGCTATAGCGTGGTCAAGCACGGCAACCGGGCGGTGTCCAGCAGCTGCGGCAGCGCGGACGTGGTGGAGACACTGGGTCTGCCGTTCACAACGAGCGAGGAGCAGGTCGCGGAGAGCCTGGGCAGGCACAACTTCGCCTTCCTCTACGCCCCGTCCTATCATCCCGCTTTCGCCGAGGTGGCCCCCATCCGGAAAGAGCTGGGCATTCCCACCCTGTTCAACCTCATGGGGCCCCTGCTCAATCCGGCCAGACCCACGCATCAGCTCCTCGGCGTGGGCAGCCCCGAGGTGCTCGATCTCATGGCCCATACCCTGGCCCTGAACGGGGTGCGGCGCGCTGCCGTGGTCCACGGGGCCGGCGGATTCGACGAGCTGACACCCTGTGGTCCTAACGATGTAATGATGGTGCGGGACGGCGAGTGCGAGCCGATGCGCCTCGATCCGGCGGATCTGGGCATCGGGCGCTGCGCGCCCGAGGATCTGGCCTGTCGGGACAAGGACGAGGCCCTGGATCTCATGAGTCATGTCCTGCGGGGACGCGCTCCGGAGCCGGTCCGGGACATGCTGGCCTTAAATCTGGGCATGGCCCTGTCCCTTCTGGACGGAACGGAGCTGTCCGAGGCAGTGCGCCGGGCCGGGCGCACGGTCGAGATCGGGCTGACCGGGGGGGCGATCCATGCTGGATAGGCTTGTTGCCGCCAAGGAGGAGGAAATCAACCGGCTGCGGGGTATGCGAGACGAGGGCCGCCTGCCAGGGGTGGCTGCCTCGCGGTCCCCGAGTCTTGCGCAAGCGATTGAAACGGCCGCGGGCATTGCGGTGATTGCGGAATACAAGCGGGCCTCGCCCAGCAAGGGGGTCATCCGCGGGGACATCGGTCCGGAGGAGGCCGGCGAGCTCTTCGCCCGGGCCGGGGCGACCGCCGTTTCCGTGCTTACCGAGGAAAGACACTTTGACGGGGAGATGGGCTTTTTGTCGCGAATGGAGAGGATCGGGCTGCCCCTGTTGCGCAAGGACTTCATCCTCGATCCGCTGCAGGTCCGCCACACTGCTTCCACTCCGGCCTCGGGTGTGCTCGTGATCGCAGCGGTCTTTCGCGACAGGCCCGCTGAAATGGCAAACATCTGTGATTGCGCCCGGGATCTGGGCCTGGAGCCGGTGGTGGAGATCACCGGAGAACAGGAGCTGGATTGGGCCAGAGAAGCGGGAGCGCGCCTGATCCAGGTCAACAACCGGGATCTTTGGACACTCCGCGTGGACCGGGAGGCCAGCAGCCGCCTTATTCGGGAGAGGGATTCCCGCGAGCTGTGGATTAGCGCCAGCGGGATCGCCTCTGCAGGAGATATGGGGCAGGTGCGGGGTCTCGGATTCGACGCCTGTCTGGTGGGGACCTCGATCATGGAAAATACGGACCCGGCTGGCATTTTGGCGGATCTCACCCGTGCCGGCGGGAGCCAGGGAGGCGCATGATGCGGATCAAGGTCTGCGGACTGACCCGGCAGAATGATGTTAATGTCTGTAGTGAGCTGGGGGCGCACTGGGCCGGGTTCATCTTCCATCCGGACAGCCCGCGGTCCATTTCCCCGGAGAAAGCCGCATCCCTGGAAACCGGGGATCTTTGGCGCGTGGGGGTGCTCGTCCGGCAGGACCCGGAGGAGGCGCTTTCCCTCGTGCGGCGGTGCCGACTGGACCTGGTTCAGCTGCACGGGGACCAGGACCCGGAATTTTGCCGACGCATGGGGCCGGAGCGGGTGATACGGACCTTCTGGCCAAAGCGTTATGAAAACGAAGAGGACCTGCAGCGCGAGCTGGATCGCTATGCCCCCTGTTGCGCCTGGTTCCTCCTGGACGCGGGGCTGTCCGGGGGAGGTCACGGCAGGCGGATCGAGGCGGAATGGCTTGGGCGGGGTCTTCGCTTCGAGCGGCCCTGGCTCCTGGCCGGAGGCCTGGGTCCGGAGGGCATCCGGGCGGGCCTGACTCTGCGTCCCGACGGCGTGGATCTCAATTCCGGAGTGGAAACCACTCCCGGAGTCAAGGATCGCCAAGCCATCGCGCGAACCCTCAACACGATTCAAGGAGAAATACGATGAGCACGGGCTATTTCGGCGAATACGGCGGATGCTATGTGCCGGAGCTGTTGCTTCCCCCGCTGCAGGAGCTGGACCGGGGACTGCGTGATATTGTGGGGAGCAAATCCTTTCAGGAGGAGCTCCACGGGCTGCTTCGGGACTTCGTGGGCCGGCCCACGCCCCTCACCCGTTGCGGCAACCTCTCCCGGGATCTCGGATTCGAGCTGTGGCTCAAACGGGAGGACCTGGCTCATACCGGGGCGCACAAGATCAATAACACCATCGGACAGGCCCTGTTGGCCAAAAAGATGGGCAAGACCTGCCTCATGGCCGAGACCGGCGCGGGCCAGCACGGAGTCGCCACGGCGACCGCGGCCGCCCTGCTGGACCTGGACTGCATCGTCTTCATGGGGGAGAAGGACGTGGGGCGGCAGAACGTGAACGTGCGGCGCATGGAGACCCTGGGCGCGCGGGTGGAGCCGGTGACGAGCTCCACCAAAACTCTCAAGGACGCCATCAACGCGGCACTTCGCTACTGGATCGCCCATCAGCAGAGCACGCACTATTGCCTGGGCTCCGTCGCCGGGCCGCATCCCTTCCCCAGCCTAATCCGGGAGCTGCAGACGGTCATTGGAAGCGAATCCAGACAGCAGTTCCTGGAGGCCACAGGGGGCCTGCCGGATCAGGTGCTGGCCTGCGTGGGCGGCGGGTCCAACGCCATCGGCATGTT
>CAYNCR010000095.1:0-9567 GCA_964395575.1 uncultured Desulfohalobiaceae bacterium | reverse complement strand
TCTTTCTGAGGACTTTTTTCAACGAAGGCTTGCATTGCGGATCGCTCATAGCCTCAATCCGTCCATAACCTTGAACGGGGAACGCTGAACGGAGAACGGCGGACACGGCTCAAGGGATGGAGTCGGGATGGCTCAGACACACAGCGGATCGCTGGAAGGTTTCCCGGCCCAGCTCCGGCCAGATCCAGCAGGCCTCCTGGCCGGGGCCAAGGACCCTGAAGCATCGGGAGAGCGCCTCATCGAACAGGGATGGGGGCACAAACAGGGCATCGGGCTCCTTAGCAAAGAGCTCCTCGGAAAAGCCCTCCACAACGCGCTCCCGCGGAGACTCCGCGCTCGGCGCGGCGGGCCCTCCCAACAGGAGATGGGCTCGAGGGTGGGCCTTGCGGATCTGATCCAAATCCCACTGCTCTTCATTGTCGAACCAGATCCCCAGCCTGTCCACTTCCGGGAGCAATACAGGGCCGCCGCTGCCGAATGCCTCTGCGGGCCATTCTGCGGGCACCTCCAGAAACACGATGCGTGTATCCGGATCCTTGGCCGAGCTCCTGATCCATTGCCCGAAATGCTCGGAGTCCGGGTCGTAGACCTCCTCAACACCTGCCAGCTCCAGGCCGCCCAGAAGACTGGGTTCCCACGAATCGCCGCCACCGCCGATCCGCACCGCGCTAAGCCGCTGGACCCCGGCTGCGAGAGGAGGAATCACCGCGGCAAGCAATCTGGGGCTGGACAACAAGCTGGAAGGGAAGCAGACCACGGCCCGGGAAAAGGGGCCTTGTTTCAGCCTCGACTGAAAGCCCTGGGACCAGTCCCGCTCCTCTCTTCGGGCCGTGCATCCCCCGTGGGCGTACAACGCGTGCAGCTGGGCGATATTCTTTTTGATCCAGGCCCGATCCGTTGTCTCCAATCGATCAAAAGCCTCGTCAAAAGCGGACTCCGGAACAAGGCTGTCGCTCAGTCCAGTCAAGGGGTCTTCCATGGCTCTCTCTCCAAAGAAAAAATGGTTACTCTGGGTTCGTTCCCCGCTAAGGATTCCAAGGTTGGAGATCGGAGTTCAGAGCTCGAACGGGGGAGTTGGACACCGAGCAACTGACCTACCGACTCCCTGACTCCCTGATTCACCGATTTAACGACTTACCGACTCACCGAACCGCCAGCCTCCGACCTTCCATCCCCGACATCCCGCATCCCCCATTTTGCATACCGCATCCGACCACCGACTACTCCACTACCGACTCACCGACTCACCTAGGGCCTTTTAATGGGTGACCTAGGGCCTTTTAATGGGTGACCCACCGAACCACCGACTCCCAGCGCCGAGAGTTAACATTTTGTCAGGGAGTTAGGTTACCCGGAACCCTTTTCGGAAGAAAACATTGATCAGCTGTCCTATGCCTGATAGTATTTCTTTTCATCCTGTCAGTGAAGTTGTTATTTGGAGAGTAGCAGGCATACGGAACCCCTTGCACTGGGATGGCCACAAAGCACTGTATCCAATTCTTACCTATTCCCGCCCACATGACTGGGTATATTCGTCAGAGGTGGCATGAAAGCTGTTGTTTTCACTTGCCGAGTATCTTGTGTCCTTCATCACATCAAAGGTATGCAGCAAAGTTGCCTCATTTCCTCATGAGCAGCCATTCAAGTGTTTTCGTTTAACAGGGAATACTTCCATATAGCACTATGACCATATCCAAGCCGCGCATAATCGGCGACAGCAACGCCATTCAAAAGGTTCACGAGATCACCCGCAAGGTGAGCAATACGGACCTGAATGTACTGATCACCGGAGAGAGCGGCGTTGGGAAAGAGATTGTCGCCCGGTCTCTTCACTACTACTCCAAGAAAGACCGACCCTTCATCAAGGTCAATTGCGCGGCACTCCCCACTGAGCTTCTAGAATCCGAGCTGTTCGGGTACGAGAAAGGGGCCTTCACCGGGGCGGACAAACCCAAGGTGGGCAAGTTCGAGCTGGCCAAGGACGGGACCATCTTTCTGGACGAAATCGGCGAGTTGCCCTTATACACCCAGGCAACACTGCTTCAGGTGCTCCAGGATCAACGCTTTTACCGCATTGGCGGAAACAAGGAAGTGGAGGCGCATGCTCGCGTTGTGGCCGCCACGAACATGAATCTGGATGTTGAGCTCTCCTCGGGCAATTTCCGCAGCGACCTTTACTACCGCTTAAGCACCATCTCCATTCACATCCCCCCGCTTCGGGAACGCAAGGATGACATTCGCCCTCTTACGGAATACTTTATCCAGCAGCTCCAGAAACAATACGATATAGAGCCCTTGCAACTCGACTCCCGACTCATGGATCTCTTTCATGAATATTATTGGCCCGGAAACATACGGGAGCTGGAGAACTATCTCAAGCGCCTGAGCCTGCTGGGCAACTTCGACGAAATCGAGGAAGAGATACGGTATCACCAGGACAAAAACAACCACTCATCGGGAAATCCAGGCGACAACGTTCCTCAAAACCATCAAATAGAGGAATCAGCTCCTGAGGAAGAAGTGGAAGGGGAGGACCATTTTCCCTCGCTCAAGGAAGTGCGCGACAGGGCCGTACAGAAGGCGGAAAAGGAGATCATCGAACGCGTTCTGGAGGAAACGAGATGGAACCGCAAGGAGGCTTCCCGCCTGCTGCAGATCAGCTATCGCTCCCTTCTGTACAAGATGAAGGACCTGGATATCAATCCGCCCAAATCCCGCGCCCGTTATCAGGTCCAGGCCCAAAACGCGAATTCGAACCAGAACTCCTAGCCTTCCCCGACTCACAGACCCACTGATTCACCGAGTCACTGACACACCGACACACTGACACACTGACTTACTGACACACCGACTCACTGATTCACTGATTCACCGTATCCTCGAGGATTCCGGGACTGCCAGTTCCAGGCATCGCGGCACATGGTCTCCAGACCCCGGTTTGCGGTCCATCCGAGCTCCCTCTCAGCCAGGGAGGGGTCCGCGTAGCAGACAGAGATGTCCCCGGGCCGCCGCTCGGTAACGCGATAGGGGATATTTCGACCGCTCGCCCCCTCCATGGCCCGCACCAGCTCCAGCACGGAATAGCCCCTCCCCGTGCCCAGATTGTACACCTTCACTCCCGGATTTTCCCGCATTTTCTGCAGGGCCCGGACATGCCCCTCCGCCAGGTCCATGACATGGATGTAGTCCCGCACACCAGTACCGTCGGCGGTTGGGTAGTCGTCTCCGAACACCTTGAGGCGCTCCAGGTTGCCCACAGCCACCTGGCAGATGTAGGGCATCAGATTGTTGGGGATGTCGCTGGGATCCTCCCCGATCATGCCGGAAGGATGGGCGCCGATGGGGTTGAAGTAGCGCAGCAGCCCGACATTCCATCGTGAGTCGGCCCGGTGGAGGTCGGCCAGGATTTCCTCGATCATGAGCTTGATGCGGCCGTAGGGATTGAAGGGAGCCACAGGAGCGTCCTCAGGGATGGGCACCTCGTCCGGTTCTCCGTACACAGTAGCCGACGAGCTGAAAACAATGTCGAAGACCCCGTGGCTGGCCATGGTTTGGCACAGAACGCATGTGGAGTGTATGTTGTTCTGGTAGTAGAGAAGGGGCTTCTCGCAGGATTCGCCCACCGCCTTGAGCCCGGCAAAGTGGATCACCGAATCCACTGGATATTCACGGAAGACCGCGTCCAGGGCTTCCTCGTCCCGGAGATCGATGGAGTAAAACGGCACCTCCCCACCGGTAATCCGTTCCACGCGTCTGATCGACTCCTTGCTGCTGTTGACCAGATTGTCCACGACCACGACATCGAACCCCGCCTCGATGAGCGCCACACAGGTGTGCGAACCGATATATCCCGCCCCGCCGGTAACGAGTATGCTCATAACCTCTCCCAGACTGTATCACTTAATGCCCCGAGCTGCGCGACGCATTGCTCCCGCCCGCCAATTCAGCGACACACTGACTCACTGACTTACTGACTTACCGAATCACCGATCTCCGACCTCCGCCGTCTGACCGTCTTCCGTCCTCCGTCTTCTGCCAGTCCGACTCACCAACTCACTGATTTACTGACTCACTGACAAACTGACCCACTGACCCACTGATTCACTGACTTACTGACACACTGACTATCGCCCATACTTGTCCTGGAACCGAACAATATCGTCCTCTCCCAGATAGCTTCCGGTTTGCACCTCGATGAGCTCCAGGGGGATCTTGCCCGGATTTTCCAGCCGGTGGGGGGTTCCCAAGGGGATATAGGTGGACTGGTCCTCGCTCAAGATGAATTCCTCACCGTTGTGGGTGATCTTGGCGGTGCCGCGGACCACGACCCAGTGCTCAGCCCTGTGATGGTGCATCTGGAAGGAGAGGACGGATCCCGGATTGACCACGATCCGCTTGACCTGGAAACGCTGTCCCGCGTCGATATTCTCATAGGACCCCCAGGGCCTGTAGACCCTGCTGTGCACCGTGGTTTCCTGGCGGTCCTGCCGCTCCAGGCTCTTGACGATCTCCTTCACCTCCTGCCCGCGTTCCCTGTCCGCCACCAGGACGGCATCCTTGGTTTCCACCACGACCACGTCCTGCAAACCCACTCCGGCAATCAGCCGCTCGGTGGAGTGGAGGTAACTGTTGGAGACGTCCTTGCAGAGGACGTCCCCCCTGCAGACGTTGCCGCTTTCGTCCCGATCCTGCACCTGCCACAGGGAGGACCAGGACCCGACGTCGCTCCAGCCCGCCTGGAGGGGAACCACTGTCGCCTTGTCCGTGCGCTCCATGACCGCATAGTCGATGGAATTCGAGGGACAGGCCAGGAAGGCGTCAGCCCATAGACGGAAAAAGTCCATGTCAGTGGTCCCGGCCTCGTAGGCGCCGCGACACCCTTCCAGGATCTCCGGAGCGTATACCCCGAGCTCCTCGAGATAGCTCGATGCGGTAAACATGAACATGCCGCTGTTCCAGAGATAGCGTCCCGTGCTTACGTATTCCTCCGCGGTTTCCCGGTCCGGCTTTTCCACGAATTGGAGCACGGGCACGACCCCGGTCTCAGCAGATTCCACCTCCCGCACATCCTGGCCTGTGCGGATGTATCCGTATCCGGTCTCGGGATAATCCGGAACAATGCCGAAAGTGACCAGCTTACCCTCCCGCGCGGCGCCAAGCCCCTGGCGGACTGCTTCGCGAAAGGCTTGCGGATCGCGGATCACATGGTCCGCCGGAAGGACGAGCAGAACGGGATCCTCGGCGAAATCCGCGGCGTAGAGCGCGGATGCTGCCGTTGCCGGAGCAGTGTTTCTCCCCTGGGGCTCCAGGATGATCGCCCCGGGCTCCCTTTGCCATTGCCGGACCTGTTCGGCCACCATGAAGCGATGCTCTTCATTGCAGACGAGCAAGGGGTCGGTCTGGTCCTCTATGCCCTCCAGACGGCTCAGCGTGTCCTGCAACATGCTCCGCTCACCGAACAGGGGCAGCAGCTGTTTGGGATACAGCTCGCGGGACATGGGCCATAGTCTGCTACCGGATCCGCCGCAGAGAATGACCGGTCTAATCATTATGCCTTCCTCCATTCAGGATTGCTGATTTCATCCTGGACGACGTATATTTCCCTGTGCATCAGGAATTACATGACATGGCTCGTGGCCGCAAGGATGGTGCGGACGGTTCCCGGAATCCTTGACAGCCCGTTCGCCAGCGCCCGACAGCCTTCGAGGGGACAAAAAAGTTCCCTGAATTGATGGAACAATTCCGGCTTGAAGGTATTGCAAATCTATTATATAGTTTGTAGTGCTAGCCCATCCTAAAGGATACATTCATCGAGAGCATGGCCTCTCTCTCCAACAACGCTTTGGCATTCAAGAAGGAACACGTAACCAGCTTATATCCTTTATAGAATATCATGGACACTGTTTGTTGGCAAAACCAACATGAAATACTTCACCTTATCTCACTTTAAGAAATCTTTCCAACCAACCATTACCTTCAAGCTTTTAGTGTGGTCTTTCACTCTCATATTGATATTTCTTATAACAACACTATTTATTTTAATACAGACAAAAGGTGTAGTCAATAAATCCCAAAATATAGTCACAGTGCATTATGATGTCGTAGATCGTTCCGAAAAGCTGATTCAAAATCTATTGACTTTGTTGGAACACAAGAGAAAATATGAAATTCTCAAAAAAGATCAATACAAAGCCGCCTATCGCGAAAACCTGGCCTCTTTCCGGGCTCATTTGCAAAACTACTTGAGCATGCCCCCTGTATCAAATACGCACGAAAATCTGCCCCAAGACAAACGCTCAGATGTTTTGGCCGTTACTTCCTCGAGCTCCGACGAATCGATCTTTCTGGACGAAAAGCTCATGTACTCCTGGATCGACACGCTCTCGGCAATACGCAACAAGCACCGAACAGCAGTGATGTCTGAGCTCGAGGAGCTGCGTGATGAAGGCAACTCCGCCATGCGGACCGGGCTGCTCGGACTGGGGGCTTCTTTTGCGGCAGGAATGATCGGCAGCTTCTTGCTGGCCTTTTTTATGAATCGCTCCACCAGGGAGCTCAAGAAAG
Source organism: uncultured Desulfohalobiaceae bacterium (assembly GCA_964395575.1). Taxonomy (GTDB): domain Bacteria; phylum Desulfobacterota; class Desulfovibrionia; order Desulfovibrionales; family Desulfothermaceae; genus JAIPDU01. Next base: position 3,003 of record CAYNCR010000095.1, on the reverse strand, counting down.
GCATTCAACGTGTGGGCCAGAACGGCGATTATCAGCCCGTGCGTGTCCTTTCCCGTGACGAGCTTGGTGAGCTGACTCAAGTCTTCAACAGGATGGCCCACCGGCTCAAGCACGAGGACGATAGGCGTTCGGACTTCATCTCCATGCTCAGCCACGAAATCCGCACCCCGTTGACAAGCATCAAGGAGTGCCTGAGCATGCTCCGCGACGGCACAACGGGCTCGGTGAATCAGGAGCAGAAGCATCTTCTGGATCTCTCGCACCAGGAAACGGATCGGCTAACCGCTCAACTCAATCGGCTCATGTTCGTTTCCAGCCTCGAGTCCCAGGAATTGCAACTCCTTCCCCAAACTTTCCGGGCAGTTGATCTGGTTCGCAAGTCGCGGCAGCGCACCTTTCCCCTGGCCCAAAGAAAGGGAATAGCCCTCGAGGAGGATGTGGACCCGGAGCTGGAAGCTTTGGGAGACGGGGAGCATATCCAGCAGGTACTCATCAACCTCATCGCCAACGCGGTGAAGTTCTCCCCGGAAGCGTCGACTGTAAGGCTCAGGGCATACGCGGACACGGACGGGCACACCGCCGTCTTTGCCGTCGAGGACGAGGGGCCCGGCATACCGGAGGAGGAGCAGCCCTATGTCTTCGACAAGTACTTCCGGGCCTCATCCTCAAAGGACAAGGTGGACGGCGCGGGCCTGGGGCTGCATATTTCCAAGCGTATCGTGCTTGAGCACGGTGGCCGTATGTGGGTTGAAAACAGCGAACACGGCGGCAGCGTATTCACCTTCACGCTGACTCGCCCCGCAAGGGCCGGATAAACGGAATGTATTTTTCCAGAAACAGCTATTCGACCTCGATGAAGCGATGCTGGCTCATCATCGCCATAACGGTGCTTCTCACAGCCACTACTGGATGCACAGGGATCAATCGTTTTCTGAGCCAGAACGTCCTGCCCTCTCCGGAACCATCCGCGCAGGAGAAGCTCGACAAGGCTCAAGAGGCCATGCACGAAAAGCGGTATGAGGAAGCAAAGAAGCTCTATGGATCGATCGTGCAAACCAAGCAACAGCCCGCAGTAATTCAAGAAGCCCGTTTCGGTTTGGCCTGCATTTCCCTGCTGACTGCGAACGATCTTGCCCAATACCGCGAAGGTGTGCATGCCATGCAATTATGGGCTGAAAATTCCAACCGGAACGTTGCGAATGAGGACCCGCGCTATCTGCTGCCCCTCCTCGAAAACCGGGCACAAACGCTTGAAAAACTCCGAAAGTGCCGGCAGGACAACAAAGCCTTCCAAAAACGGATTACGGAGCTCGAGGAGACACACAACGCCACATTGACCAAGCTCCAAGAGCTCCGCCGGGAAGAGAAAAAGCTCCGTCGGGAAAAAAAAGATCTCCGTCGGGAACACAAAGAGCTTCGCCGGGAACGGAAAGAGCTCCGCCAAAAGATCCGGGAGCTGGAGAACCTTTACAACGAGCTGCTCGACACCCGAAAAAATCTTTGATGATCAAGCCATGTCCAAGACCATCCTGGTAATCGACGACGACCCCAGCATACTCGACGTTTCCGCAATACGCTTCCGTTCGGCGGGATTCTCCGTGCTCACCGCGGACAGGGGCGAAAAGGGCCTGGACCTGCTGCGCGCCAACTGGGTGGACCTGGTGGTTCTCGACGTCAAGATGCCCGGCATGGGCGGAAAGGAAACCCTGCGCCAAATCCAGGCCAAATGGCCGGGTCTTCCGGTCATCATCCTCACCGCCTACGGCTCCATCCCTGATGCGGTGGAGGCCGTGCGGGAGGGAGCGGTGGACTATGTGACCAAGCCCTACTCCGGCGCGGATCTCCTGGAACGGATCGAGAATTGCCTCTCCGAAGGCGTGGCCAAGGTGAGCACCTCACCGGAAGACTCCATCACCGAGCGGATCTGGGGAGGCCGAAGCCCTGCCATGCAAGACCTCTTCAACCTCATTTTGCGCATCGCGCCCACTGATTCGGATGTGCTCATCACCGGAGAGAGCGGCACGGGCAAGGAGCTGGTGGCCAGGGAGCTGCACGCAAGGAGCCCTCGGGCCCAAGGCCCATTCACGGTCGTCGACTGCTCCACCACCTCGTCCACTCTGCTGGAGAGCGAGCTGTTTGGCCACCGCAGGGGCTCTTTCACCAACGCCTACCAGGACAGAAAGGGCTTGATTCAAGCCGCTGACAGCGGAACGCTCTTTCTGGATGAAATCGGGACCATCTCCTCGGAAATGCAGACCAAGCTCCTGCGATTTCTGCAGGAGCGAACCATCCGCCGGGTGGGCGAAACCAGGGAGACCTCTGTCGACTGCCGGGTTCTGACGGCCACGAACGCGGACATCAGGGAGCTGCTTCAGAGCGGGTATTTCCGGGAGGATCTCTATTTCCGGCTCAAGGGAATGACTCTCCGGGTGCCGCCCTTGCGGGAAAGACGGGAGGATATCCCTATTCTCGCGGAACAGTTCCTGGCCGCGTTCTGCCGCGAGACCGCGCGGCCGAACATGGCTCTTTCGCACGAGGCGATGCAGGTCCTGATGGACTATTCCTGGCCCGGAAACGTGCGGGAGCTGCAACAGACCCTCAAGACGGCGGCCATACTGTGCCACGGGGAAAAACTGCAGCCCGCGGACCTCCAGCTGGAAACAGAGGAGAGCTCGGTGGAGAGTGGCACGGGTGAAAATGCCCTGTCTCTGGAGGAGAGCGAACGGGAAACCATCATCCGGGCCCTGGAGCAGTGCGGCTGGGTCCAGAAGCAGGCCGCCAATCTGCTCGGAATCAGCCGCAGGGCCATCAACTACAAGATCAAGCGCCACGGGATCGAGATCCCCAAGCGGTGAGCTCTTTTTGTGGTTATTCGTTATTCGTGATTTGTTATCAATCGCGTTTTAACGTTGAACCTACTCCCCAAAGGGTTTATACAGCGGATCCCCGACCAGGACCATCTTCCAGGACCAGAAGGGATTGGCGAGCAGGTAGGCCTCTCCC
>CAYNCR010000094.1:0-9579 GCA_964395575.1 uncultured Desulfohalobiaceae bacterium | reverse complement strand
ATGTTGATCAGCGAGTGTTGGGCCGTGTCCGAAAGGCGTTTGGTCACCAGGCACTCCCTCAGGAGGTTGCCGAACATGAGCATGCCCACCAGCGGCGCGGCGTCGGGCAGAAAGAGCAGAACAAGCGCGGTAACCAGAATGGGGAAGATGATTTTTTCCCGCTGCGCCACGGTGCGCATCTGCTCCATGGCGATCCTGCGCTCCTGCTTGGTGGTGAAGAGCTTCATGATGGGCGGCTGGATAATGGGCACCAGCGCCATGTAGGAATATGCCGCGACTGCGGTGGCTGCGAGCATGTGCGGGGCAAGCAGGGAAGCCAGGTAAATGGTGGTCGGGCCGTCCGCTCCGCCGATAATGGCGATGCTCGCCGCTTCGGGATGGGTGAAGCCCAGGGCGATGGCCCCCAGAAAGGTGCTGAATATGCCGAACTGGGCCGCCGCGCCCAGGAGGAGGCTCTTGGGATTGGCGATCAGGGGGCCGAAATCGGTGAGCGCTCCCACTCCCATAAAGATGATGGGCGGAAAGATGCCCAGCTTGTCCCCCTGATAGAGATAATACAGGAGCCCCCCGATCTCGTCGGTCTTGATCGAGCCGCCGCTCACCTCCATGATCGGTTCCGCCATGAGGCCGGTCATGGGAATATTGATCAGAAGCATGCCGAAGCCGATGGGGACCAGGAGCAGGGGCTCGTATTTCTTGGCGATGCCCAGGTAGAGCAGTCCCATGGCAATAAGGAGCATGACCACATGACCCGGGGTCAGATGAGCGAACCCGGTGGAGTTGATGAACATGAGCAGCTTATCCAGCATGTCGCCTCGCTCCCGTTTGGCTTCGGGCGGGATTCCCGCGGCCTGTAGCGTGCTCTCCGCTGCGGTTTTGCCTGAGTGAAATGTCCTTTTGGGGATGATTCATGGAGCAGGAAACCTTGTGCCGGTTCTCGGTGCCCGGTCCGGTTCGAGACAAAGAAATGCGGTCCCGACCAACAAAGCGTCAGGCGATACCGGGATCGCGAAAATGGATTACTGGCTATAGGGCACCATATAGGGCGATCTGTGGGACCGCGTCCGCTGTACGCGCTTGTATGCGGCAACCGCCGCGGAAATTGCGGCAACCCGTTCCCGGTCGTCGCGAACCACTGTTTGGGTTTCGGGCGCCTCCCCGGTTTCCGGAGCGGTTACGGACGTCTCCGGGCGCGACTCCGGGACGAAAAGGGATTCGCCCCTCTCGCGGTTGACGATCCAGCCCATGGCGGAAACCGCCAGATACAGGATGGCCAGGATGATGAGCACCATCCCCATCCCCAGGATAGTCAGCTGTATTCCCAGGATCAGATCGTTCATGCTGCGCTCCGCTGAGAGTGGTGGCCTTGGCTCGGGGAAAGCTTGGGGCGGGATTCGCCTCTTGTCGCCCTCCGGGCCAGAGGGGCAAATCGCTGTTCAAGAAAATTCGGGTAAGGGAATATCCGGCCCGGCGCTTAGAAAACGCCGGACCGGAATGCGAATGCGGCTGCGGTTTTCAGGTTATTCAGCGAGATCCAGGGCCTTCTGGATGCGCTGCTCGCCGATGACGTCGTAGAACTCGGGATAGATTTCCTGCATCTCGTCCTTCCAGGCCTGGCGCTGCTCATCGCTCAGCTTGTGGATCTCGACCTCGCCGGACTCGCGGATCTTTTCCAGCTGGCTCATGTTCAGCTCTTTGGCCGCCTTCCGCTCGAACTCGGTGGCGTCAGCCACGCACTGCTTGATGGTCTTCTGCAGGTCGCTGGGCAGCTTTTTCCAGAACATCTGGTTGGTGACCAGCATGTACCCCAGATAGCCGTGGTTGCTCAGGGTCAGATGCTTCTGCACTTCGTGGAATTTCTTGGTGTAGATGTTGGAGATGGTGTTCTCCTGGCCGTCCACAACGCCCTGCTGCAGCGCGCTGTACACCTCGGAGAAGGGCAGCACCTGCGGGCTGGCGTCAACGGCCTTGAACTGCTCTTCCAGGACCTTGGAGGACATGATGCGGAACTTCTTCCCGGACACGTCCTCGGGTTCCAGGATGGGCGTGTTCTTCAGGGAGAGCTGCTTGAAGCCGTTGTCCCAGTAGGCCAGGCCCAGCAGGTTCTGCTTCTTGACCATCTCCAGAAGCTCCTGCCCCACGCTGCTGTCCATGAACTTGTACAGGTGATCCCGGTCCTCGAAGAGGAAGGGCATATCGAAAATCTGCAGCTCAGGGACAAAGCCGGTGAACTTGGAGAAGCTGGGGCAGGCCATCTGGATGCTGTTCATCTGCAGGGCCTCGATGGCCTCGCGGTCGGAGTACAGGGCGGCGTTGGGATAAACCTCGACAACCACCCGGCCGTCGGTCCGCTTTTCCACCAGTTTCTTGAACTTGTTGGCCGCCTGGCCCTTGGGGGTATCCACGGCGACAACGTGGCTGAACTTGATGGTGTAGTCCGCGGCGAAGGACGGCGCCGCCACCGCCAGCAGAAACACCGCCATCATGCCGATGCATAGAGATTTCACTTTCATGCTCCCCTCCTTTGTCTGGAATGAGGTTTCCAATATGTGATCCGGGCTGGTTCGCTACTCAGACCCGGTGTCACCCTCCATAGATCATATCCGGAACGAACAGGGAGATCTGCGGGACGTAGGTGATGATGGCCAGCCCGATTAACAGGGCAAGGAACCATGGCAGCGAGGCCTTGATCGTCTGCTGCAGGGTCAGTCCGGAGATGCCGCTGGCCACGAAGAGGTTGAGGCCCACAGGCGGCGTGAGCATGCCGATCTCCATGTTCACGGTAATGATCACCCCGAGGTGGATGGGATCGATGCCCAGCTTCATGGCAATGGGGAAGATAAGCGGGGCCAGGATCATGATCAGGCTGGAGGGCTCCATGAAGTTGCCCGCCAGCAGGAGCAGAAGGTTGATCAGGATGAGGAAGGTGTACTTGTTCAGCTCCAGGGCCACGATGAAATTGGCCAGATCCTGGGGCATCTGCTGCGTGGTCAGTACGTGGGCGAAAACCATGGCGTTGGCGATGATGAACATGATCATGGCCGCTGTCGCCGCGGCCGTGTTGATCGTTCTGGGGATGTCCTTCCACTTGAGATCCCCGTAGATGAACTTGGCGGTGATGAAGGCGTACACCGCGGCAACAGCGGCCGCCTCGGTGGGCGTGAACAGTCCGCCGTAGATCCCGCCGATGACAATGATAATGACCATAAGGCCCCAGATGGCGTCCTTGAAGGAGGCCCAGATCTCGGAAAGGCGGGCCATGGGCTTGCGCTCGTGGCCGCCCATGACCGCGGCCACATAGGTCACTCCCATGAGCATCAGGCCCAGGAAGGCAGCCGGAACGATGCCCGCCATGAAAAGGGCGCCGATGGACTGGTCCACCGTGACCCCGTAGACGATGAGGATGATGGACGGGGGCATGAGAATGCCCAGGGACCCGGAGGAGACAATGGAGCCCACGGAGAAGCGCTCGCTGTATCCGTCCTCCTGGATGGCTCCCATCATGATGGAGCCGATGGCCGCCACCGTGGCCGGGGAGGATCCGCTCACCGCGGCAAAGATGACGCAGGCGAAGATCGCGGACATGGGCAGGCCGCCCGGCAGATGTCCCACCAGGGAGCGGGCGAAGCGGATGATGCGGTGCGCGGTCCCGCCCTGGGCCATGAAGTTGCCCATGAGCACGAACAAGGGAATGGCCATGAGGGCGAACTTGTTCAGGGAGATAAAGAGCTTCTGGGCAATGGTCATGGGCGTGGTCGCGGTGAAAAACACCATGAACACGGAGGCGGAGATCCCCAGGGACAGCGCGATGGGGACTCCCGCCAGAAGCAGGACAAAGAGAATCCCGAAGAGAATGTAAGGTTCCATGGACGGCTGCTCCTAGACGGCTTGCTGCTCGGTGGACGGGGCTTTTTCCGGTTCCTTCATGATCGCGTCGTAGGTGAACTCGGACACGGGAGTGACGATCGCCCTGTAAAGCTTGAGAAAGAGCTGATAGATGGCGATGGTCATGGAGACGGGGACGACCGTGTAGATGATCCAGAACGGGATGCGCAGCTCCACCTCGATCTGGCCGAACTGCATGCTGAACTGGATGAAGTCGATGGCCCACTTCACCAGGAATCCGAGAAAGACCATCATAACCAGGAGATTGATTATGAGGAGATACTTGGCGATCGCACGGGGAAAATTCTCGATGAGCACGGTGACGCCGATGTGCATCCCGATCTTGAATCCGTGCGCCGCTCCGAAGAGGGCGGACCAGATAAAGAGGTACTCCGTGAGCGGGGCGGCCCAGGTAATGGAGGAGCCCAGGGCATAGCGCCCCACCACGTTGACAAAGGCCACGATCGTGGCGGTGGACATGCAGAACACCATCATGGTGGTGCTGAACAGGCTAATCGCGTCGTCGATGCGTTTGGCTGCTGACATGGCTTAACCCGGCTCTCGAATGATGTGTTTGTGAGTGAAAGCTGTTTCGGAAAAATGCTAACGTTCGTTGGATTGGACCAAGTAAAGCGAGATCAATGAGTTGCCGACTCCTGTATTCTATCAAAACTTTATATGAGGTCGAGCTTGAGGCCAATTGCGAAAATTCTTACTGGAGCCTAAAAATTATTCTGATGTTGGTGTCAGAAATTTTCTGACAGTTCCTCAATGGTGGCGACAGCTGGAAGGCCATGGGTATACCGGACGCCAGACGTCAGATACCAGACGACAGAGAGCAGAACAGGAGGCAGCGTGCGGAAGGAGAAGATGAGGTTTCGGATACAAGCCAAAGACCTGCCATCCCAGAGGTCCGGGCTAAATGATGTTGTGCTCGTGGGCGAAGCGGGAGATGTCCGCGTTGTTGCGCAGGCCGAGCTTCTTGAGGATTCTCTGGCGATGGGTGTCCACCGTCTTGACGCTTATGTTGTAAGACTCGGCGATCTCCTGGTTGGTGGAGCCCATGGCCAGCTGTTTGAGGACCTGGAGCTCGCGCATGGACAGCGATCCGGGGAGGTCCTTCTCCGAGCCCTTCGTGGACAGATGCAAGGCAAGCGCCTCGGCGACCTCTTCGGGGAAGAAGCGCTTCCCGGACTGGACCTTGCGCAGGGCCTGCACCAGCTGCTCTGAAGCAGACCGCTTGGTGATGTATCCCATGGCTCCCGCCTGAACGGCGCGGTACATGTACTGCCTGTCCTCGTGAACGGTGAGGACCACGATGGGCAGGTCCGGGTAATGGGAAAGGAGGCGGTTGATGAGCTCGAGCCCGTCGATATCCGGCATGGAGATATCGATCACCGCCACGTCGGGCCGGGTCTTCAGGGCCGCTTCCAGGGCCCTGGTCCCGTCGGACGCTTCGGCAAGGACTTCCATGTCCTCGCAGTCCTCGATGATGCGGCGCAGACCGTCCAGAACGATGCTGTGGTCGTCCGCGAGAAGCACTTTCACAAAAGTTCTCCTTGCTCCGGATTGGAGTAAGATCCGCTATGCGGGGCCTCAACGAGAGGTACGCGGCAGATTATCGAGGTTCCTCCCTCGGATGTCCTTTCCATCCGCAGCTCGCCCCCCACGATATAGGCCCGTTCCTGCATCCCGGTGATCCCGTACCCCTGTACCTCCTGATCCTCCGGCAGGCCGACACCGTTGTCCCGGACCTGTACATGGAGGTTTCCGTCTTCGCGATGCATGGAAACCGAGACCTGCGTAGCGCTGGAGTGCCGAACACTGTTGGTCAGGGCCTCCTGGACGATGCGGTACACGGCTGTGGATTCGGTTTTGGGCAGCTCGGGCACATCTTGATGCTCGAAGATGTAGGCCATTTCCGTGCGTTGCTCGTAATCGGAGATCAGCGACTCCACCGCGTCGATCAGTCCCAGGTCGTCCAGAACCCCAGGCCTGAGCTCATGGGACATGCGGCTCACGTCGTCCAGGGTCTTGTCGATATGGTCCCGCATGGTTGTCGCGCGTTTCCAGGCGGTCTTGTCCTTGTCCAGGAGATAGGAGGCGAGCCAGACGCAGTCCATGCGCAGGGCGGTGAGCATTTGCCCCAGCTCGTCGTGGAGCTCGCGGGAGATGGCCTCCCGCTCCCGTTCCTGGTCCGCGATGATGTTGCGGGAAAGGTTGCGCAGGCGGTTCTGGACCCGCTGCAGCTCGGTGATGTCCGTCAGGATGCCACACAGGGCGTTGGTCTGGCCCTCTTCGCTGTAAATGGGGAACTTGATGGAGAGATAGACGTGGACACCGTCCGTCAGCTCAAGCCGCTCCGTGAAACGGGAAGCAGTACGGGTCTGCAGGACGTGGCGGTCGTTTTGCGATATCTGTGCGGCGAAATCCGGGGGAAGGATCTCCTCGTCCGTTCGGCCGTACACCTCCTTGCCCTGAAGGGAGAGGATCTCCCGGAAACGGTCGTTGATCAGGCGAAAGGTGCCATCCGTGTTCTTGAGATAGATCAGGGCGGGAGTGTACTTGAGGATCCCGGTGAATTCCTGGGTGCGCTGGTTGACCAGCCGCTCCAGCTGGCGGGAATACTGGCTCAGCTTCTCCTTGGCCCGTTCCAGCTCCTCCTGCTCCTTCTTGCGCTCGGTGACGTCCACGGAAACCGCGAGAGTGCGGCTGATCTCGCCGTGTTCGTCCAGGATGGCGTTGCAGGTGAGCAGGATGTCCATTGTGGAGCCGTCCTTCTTGATGAGCCTGTAGGGTACATCCCGGCAGAAGCCTGTCCGGAAAAAATAGGGGAGAATGGTGTTTTCGGCGTATTCCTTGGAGTCCGGGGTCAGAAAGTCGGTAAGATTCCGGCCGAGGACTTCTTTACGGGTGTATCCCGTGGCCTCGAGCCAGAAGTCGCTCACCTGGATCATGCGGTACTCCGTGTCGATGGAGTGAAGCATGGCGGGTGTGTTGTGGTAGAGGTAGCGATAGTCGCGCTCGCTTTTGCGCAAATCCTCCTCGGCCTTGCGGCGTCGGCTCAGCTCCTTTTCCGCGCGGGTGTAGAGAAAAAAGACGTAAAGGCCGATCACAATACAGAGACCGGCGACCAGCGGACCCAGGATCCGGACAAAGGGTTGCTGCACACTGCTCAGGATCTTCTGCCTGGAGCGCATGTACACCAGCTCCCAACCGGGGAAGCTGGGCAGGCTGCGCGTAGAGGCCAGATAAATACGGCCCTCGGGGCTTTCCACCCTTTCTCCCTCGATGTCCCACTCTATCCAGGGCCAGGGGCCGTCGCCGAATTGCTGGGATTTTTCAATAGCCCGGCGATCCTGATCGGTGAGGTCGGCAGTGCTTTTGTAGAGCCAGTCCCGGCGATTGCTGATGAAGATGACGCCTTGCGGGTCGCGGACCAGAAAAGTCCCCTTGTCCACGGAAAGCAGCTTGGTCTCCACGTATTCCACAGAGGCCTTCATGACCGCGACACCAAGAATCTCTCCGGTCTCATGGGAGTACACCGGGTGACTGGAGTAAGCCCCGCGCTTTCCCGAGGTCGTGCCCAGGGCCAGGTACACGTGAGGACGTCCGGAAATCGCCTTCCGGAAGTAGGGCCTGAAGCCGAAGTTCTGGCCCACAAAGCTGTCCGGCTCGCCCCTGTTGCTGGAGGCGACTGTTCTGCCGCTCGGATCCATGAGGTAACAGACGCTCACCCCGAAAGCCGAGGTGTAGTGGTCCAGCATCTGGTTCGCCTCTCGAAGTGCGCCCGGATCATCTCCAGCCAAGGTCTGCTGTATCTCACGCATTCCCGCAAGGGCACGCACCGGCTGCTCGAACTGGGTCAGGTATCTATGGAGATCCTGACTCACGTTGGTGGCGGTGGTCCGAAGACGCCCTTCCGCCTCATCCAGGGCGGCGTCCTTCATGGCTGTGTAGTAGAGATATCCGCCAATGCAGACCAGGATAACGGTCTGGACGGCAAAGAGGATCAGGATGCGGCGCAGTTTCACGGTTTTCTCCTCAAAAGGGACTCTCGGACTTGCCAAAATCGTGCGAGAAAAGCCTATTGTGACCCGGAGGGGGTCGAGCGTGTCAAGCGGGACACTAAGCGAGCTTCTGCCCCTGGAAAAATAAATTTCCGGAGGGGGTGATTCATTGAGCCAATGCGCTAGGTGTCAACATTATGGGCAAATCATTCCCATGACAAGGCCCTTGACCGAGGATCTGCAACGTGTTGATCCGTATGGTTTTTCTCGGACAGGGAGGTGACAGGGAGTCTTTCGTTTTCAGAGCGCGGCGGAATTGCCTTTGTGCGGTTTGTGCATGTTGGTGTACAGCGTTTGTTTGTGCAAATAGGGCAGCATGATAAATCCTATTCGAAAAATAAATTGGTCAATTTTTCCGTTTCCGATTAGGTTGTTCTTGGTTTCACGACGGGTGCAAAAAAACCTTTTTCGGATCACCGGAGCATGGTTGCTCGGGGAAAAGGGTGTAACCGGGGATTGTTCCCTGAAAATGCAAAAAAAGGAGTGATGAGCCATGAAACGAGTGCTCTGCGATAGCCTGATTCTCGTCGGATGGGCGGGTCTGATCTGCGCTCCCTTCACCTTCGGCGGCAGCCTGACCCTTTCCGCGCTGAGCTTTCTTTTTGCCCATCTGCTGGAAGTAAAGAGCGCCTCAACCAGTCCTGTCTAGCTCCGCCCTCAGCCTCTCTCCACATCTTGCGCTTGGTCCCGTAAGCGCGCCTTGCATCCAGACCCTCATTCGGTTTATTTTTTCCCTTCGGACGGGGGCTTTTCGTCCCCGTCCGAGCTTTTCCATCGCTTTATCAGAGGGCGATTGAGCTGCACGCTTTCGCATATGCGTTTGAAGCAGCGGGATATGCCTTGTCGCTAGAGACTGCCTGCGTAAGAGGGAAACGAACCGTTTCGACCCGTCACGGCCCCGTTTAAGCGGGCTTCATTGTCCGGTACGCCACGGCATGGGGTTCGGCGGGGATACCGTGGCGACGGGTCGGAACCCATGAATTGAACCGGGGGATTGTATGAGTCAGCAGGAAGCGGAAAAGATCATCTATTCCATGATGCGTGTGAGCAAGCACTACAAGGGACAGCCCGTTCTCCGGGACATTTCCCTGTCCTATTTCTACGGGGCCAAGATCGGTGTTATCGGCCTCAACGGCTCGGGCAAGAGCACGCTTCTGCGCATTATGGCCGGAGTGGATCAGGATCATGAGGGCGAAACCCATCTGGCTCCGGGATACAGCGTGGGCTTGCTGGAACAGGAACCCCATCTGGACGACACCAAGACCGTTCGCGACGTGGTTGCGGAGGGGGCGCAAGAGACCTTCGATCTTCTGGGCGAGTTCGAGCGGATCAACGAGCAGTTCGCCGAGCCCATGGACGACGAGGCCATGCAGAATCTTTTGGAGCGGCAGGCCGAGGTGCAGAATCAGCTCGACGCCATCGGCGCCTGGGACGTGGAAAGCCAGCTGAACATGGCCATGGAGGCCCTTCGCTGCCCCTCCGGCGATACACCGGTCGAGGTGCTGTCCGGGGGCGAGCGCCGCAGGGTGGCCCTATGCCGATTGCTCGTGCGCCAGCCGGACATCCTTTTGCTGGACGAGCCCACGAACCATCTGGACGCGGAGACCATGGTCTGGCTGGAGCA
>CAYNCR010000093.1:0-9588 GCA_964395575.1 uncultured Desulfohalobiaceae bacterium | reverse complement strand
TGTATTATGAAACCCAGCGAAGCGCTCCACCCGCCTTCGCCTCGCGGCAATTGCTTAACAAATCAGCAAGTTAAAAATATTTTCATACAAAAAAAACCCTACCCCTCGAGGTTGAAAACGACTATGTCCACACGAGATTACAACGCGGACAGTATTACCATTCTGGAAGGCCTGAGCGCGGTCAGAAAGCGCCCGGCCATGTATATCGGAAGCCAGGACGTGCAGGGCGCGCATCACCTTGTGTACGAAATCCTGGACAACAGCATCGACGAGGCCATGGGCGGCTACTGTGACCGGATCAAGGTGACCATCCATCTGGACAATAGTGTGACCGTTTCCGATAACGGCCGCGGAATACCGGTGGACACACACCCCAAGGAAAATCGCCCAGCCGTGGAAGTGGTCATGACCGTGCTCCACGCGGGAGGCAAGTTCGACAACAACAGCTACAAAGTCTCCGGAGGCCTGCACGGAGTGGGGATCTCGGTGGTGAACGCCCTTGCCGAGTATCTAGAAGTCACCATCCGACGCCAGGGCAGGAAATACTATCAGAAATACGTGCGCGGCCAGCCCGCAACCGAGCTCATGGACAAGGGAGAAACGGAGAGGACGGGCACCACGATCCATTTTCGGCCGGACGAGACCATCTTCGAGGACATTGTGCTCAGTTATAACACCCTGAGCAAACGTTTCGAGGAGCTCGCCTACCTCAACAGAGGAATCCAGATCGACGTCTACGACGAGAGGAACCAGGAGGAGAACACCTTCAAATTCGACGGCGGGATTCGCTCCTTTGTGGAAAAGCTCAATGCATCCACCCATGCCCTGCATCCCGCAGTCTACGGAACCGGAGAGATCGAGGACGTGATCATTGAGTTCTGCATGCAGTATCACTCCGGTTTCAAAAGCGATACCTACACCTTTGCCAACAATATTCGGACCCGGGAGGGGGGTACCCACTTATCCGGCTTCAAGACAGCGGCAACACGCACGATCAACTCCTACATCCAGAACTCGGATCTGCCGCGCAAGCTCCAGCACAAGATCATGGGCGACGACGTTCTGGAGGGACTGACTGCGGTCATTAGCGTCAAGATTCCGGACCCCCAGTTCGAGGGACAAACCAAGACCAAGCTGGGCAACAGCGATGTTGCCGGATACGTCTCCCAGGTGGTCACTGAAAGACTCGGCTCTTATCTCCAGGAAAATCCCAAAGAGGCCAAGGAGATCGTGGAGAAGGTGGTCGAGGCCGCCAGAGCCCGGGACGCGGCCAAGAAAGCCAAGGATCTCGTGCGGCGCAAAAGCGCCCTGAGCGACTCCTCCCTGCCGGGCAAGCTGGCGGACTGCCAGAGCAAGGATCCCGGCCAGAGCGAGTTGTTCATCGTGGAGGGCGATTCCGCCGGGGGCTCGGCCAAGCAGGGTCGCGATCCCAAGTGTCAGGCCATACTGCCTCTTCGGGGTAAGATCATGAATGTGGAAAAGACCCGTTTCGACAAGATCCTGGAGAACAAGGAGATCCAGCACCTGGTTACCGCACTGGGGGCGGGAATCGGATCTGACGAATACGATCCCAAGAAGCTCCGCTACAACAAGATCATCATCATGACTGATGCGGATGTGGACGGGGCCCATATCCGGACGCTGCTTCTCACTTTCTTCTATCGCCAATTCAGGCAGTTGATCGACGAGGGCCATCTTTTCATCGCCAAACCGCCATTGTATCGCGTGCACAAGTCCAAGTTCGAGCGCTACATCGCGGACGATATGGAGTTGAAGGATTTCCTCCTGCATCAGATTTCCACGGAAATAAGCCTGAATACGGGGAATGGCAAGCACTACACCGGTCAGGACCTCGTTGACCTGCTGCAGAAGATTATCTCCCTCCAGGAAAAGCTCAAGGAAGCCGTCAACATCGGATTGAACGAAGATCTCTTCCTGACCCTGGTGGAATTCGGGAAGAAGCTGACCCCTCAGGATTTTGAGCCGAGCTCCGAAGACACTTCTGCATCCGAGGGTGACGGCGGAGTCTTCGAAGAAGGATCCGAGAGCGAGACATGCTCCGGATTGCGGGAATTCATGGATCAGCGGGGCTATATGCTCCGCATCGAGCACCAGGAATCCGAGGAAGAGCTCCGCACCTTCCTGAGGTTTATCGATCGCAACGAGAAAAAGATTACCCTGGGCGTGGAGTTCTTCAACTCCAAGCTCTACCGCCATACCTTCGACCTGCTGGCTGACCTGAAGCGCGGCCATCCTGAATTCGATTTCGAGCTGACGCTGAAGAACGGCCAGAGCGTCCGCTTCGACTCGCCCTTCGAGCTTTTGGAATATGTGCTCGCGGAGGCTGACAAGCGCTTCTCCATCCAGCGCTATAAGGGCTTGGGTGAAATGAATCCGGAACAACTCTGGGAGACCACCATGAGGCAGGAAAACCGGAATCTGGTCCAGGTCCGCATCGAGGAAGCGGAAGAAGCGGATTCCATTTTCCGGCAGCTCATGGGTGAACAAGTAGAGCCTCGCAGGGCTTTTATCGAAAAAAACGCCCTGGCGGTCGAGGATCTGGATATCTGATCGCCGGCTTCAAGCGACCGGAAAGCTCCTTTCGGGAATCCGCATACGGCTAAATTGTGACAAGGGGCTCAGCCGGAACGGTTTGCCCGTGAAGCGGGAAAGCGTCAACAGAGGACACGCCAAAACCAAACGAGGTGCCAATCGTGGATCAGCATGTTTACATCGAGGACGAGATAAAAAAGTCCTATCTGGAATACTCCCTGAGCGTCATCATCGGCAGGGCCATTCCGGATGTGCGGGACGGCCTCAAGCCCGTGCACAGGCGCATTCTCTTCGCCATGCACGAGCTCGGAATCCTGCACAACCGGGCTTATAAAAAATCGGCCCGCGTCGTGGGCGATGTGATCGGCAAGTATCACCCCCACGGGGATGCGGCTGTCTACGATGCCCTGGTCCGATTGGCCCAGGATTTCAATATGCGAGATCCCCTGGTGGACGGCCAGGGGAACTTTGGCTCCATCGACGGTGACGCTCCGGCGGCGATGCGCTACACGGAGTGTCGCCTGGCCAAGCTTTCCAGCGAGTTCCTTGCGGATATCGAAAAGGACACGGTGAATTTCCGCAGCAATTACGACAACACGCTGCAGGAACCCGAGGTTCTTCCCACCAAGGTTCCCAATCTCCTGGTCAACGGTGCGGCTGGCATCGCCGTGGGCATGGCCACCAATGTGCCGCCCCACAATCTGGGTGAAGTGCTCGACGGGGTGCTGCACCTCCTGCAGAAGCCGGAAGCCGATGTGACCGAATTGTGCCAGTATATACAGGGGCCCGATTTCCCCACCGGTGCGTCCATCTACGGCGCGGAGGGGCTCAGGGATGCCTACGCCAACGGCAGAGGCAGCGTGCGGGTCAGGTCCAAGCTCAACGTGGAGCAGCGATCCAGGGGAATGGAATCCATCGTGGTGACCGAAATCCCCTATGCCCTGAACAAGGCCAATCTGCTCAAGAAAATCGCCGATCTGGTCAACGAGCAGAAGATCAAGGGGGTCAGCGACCTCAGGGACGAATCGGATCGAACGGGCATCCGGATCGTTATCGATCTCAAGAAGGGGACCCTCTCCGACATCGTCATCAATAAGCTTTACAAGTATACCTCACTGGAGACCTCCTTTGGGATCAACATGCTTGCGGTGGTGAACAACCGCCCCAAGCTGATCAATCTCAAGGAATACCTGGAGCTTTTCGTCGAGCATCGCAAGGAGGTTGTCCTGCGCCGCTCCAGGCACGAGCTGCAGAAGGCCCAGCATCGGGCCCACATTCTGGAAGGCTTGAAGATCGCCCAGGACAATATCGACGAGGTGGTGACCATAATCCGCAATTCCAAGAATCCGGGCGAGGCCAAACAGAATCTCATGGACCGCTTCGAGCTCAGCGCGGAGCAGAGTCAGGCCATACTGGACATGCGCCTGCAGCGTCTGACGAACATGGAGCGCTCCAAGATTCTGGAAGAGCTCGACGAGGTGCTGCAGCGCATTGAGTATCTCAAGAAGGTGATCAGCGACCCGGAGGTGCTCAAGGGTGTTATCCAGGAGGAGCTACAGGAGGTCAAGAGCAAATACGCCACTCCCAGAATGACTGAAATCCTGGGCAGCAATCCCCAGGAAATCGATATCGAGGATCTCATTCCCGACGAGGACGTCCTGATCACCCTGACCCGGAATGGGTACATCAAGCGCACGCCGCTAACCAGCTACGGGAAGCAAAAGCGCGGCGGCAAGGGCATGACAGGGGGGACGGTTTCCAAATCCGATCTGGTTCAGTCCCTGATCACGGCAAGCAATCACCAGGATCTCTTCCTGTTCACCAATCAGGGGCGCATGTTCAAGCTCAAGGTCTACCAGATCCCGGAAAGCAGCAGAAAGGCCAAAGGCACGCACATATCCAACCTCGTGGACCTGCAGAAGAACGAGTTCGTGACCACGGCTCTGGAACAGCGCACCCAGAAGCTGGATAACGACTACGTCTTTATCACCAAGAACGGAATGGTCAAACGGACCGAGATGGAGTCCTACAAGAATCTGCGCTCCAACGGATTGATCGCAGTCTCCCTCAAACAGGGCGACGAGCTGATCGCCGTCCACGAGGTGACACCGAACTCGGAGTTTATTCTGAGCACCAAGAAGGGATACGCCATCCGCTTTTCCTGTCTGGACGTGCGCAAGATGGGCCGCAACGCACTCGGAGTGAAGGGCATCGAGCTCAGGGAGAGCGATCAGGTCGTCTCCGGCGTGGTCGTGGATACGAGCCCGGAAGAGACTTATCTCCTCAATGTGACCGAGCACGGATTCGGTAAGCGAACCCCGGTTTCCAGCTATCGTCTCCAGGCCCGTGGCGGCAAGGGCGTTATCACCATGAAGCCCAACGACAAGACAGGCGAGGTGCTGGGCTCGATTCAGGTCAAGGAAAATGACCAGGTCATCATGCTGACCACCGGAAACAAAATGATCCGCTTCGATGTTTCGGACATCCGTATTTGCAGCCGCTCGGCGCAAGGTGTGAAACTCATTAAGATGGAAAACGGCAGTCAGATAGTTTGTTTTGATACCATCAATGAAGAATGATCTGTATGAGCATACGTGCCCTGAATCGAGACGAGTCGTCCCGATTCAGGGCATTTTTTTATCCCCAGAGGATACATATTGAACAATGCACAAGCTCTGTACAGAGACTCAAAAAATGTGCAATAGGTCAATAAACATTACATGCATGTACTCTTTTGGATATGTGCATTCTCCATTTCCCTGAAATATTATCTGGAAATGGAAAGAGTAAGTAGTATACACTTTTCATTAATCGCTTAATGCATTCAATTCCATCCTTTTTACGCTTCAGAATCGGGAACATTCCCAACATACCTCCACTCTTTTTGTGAGCCTTCCCTTTCGCCTATTCGAGATTGCCACCTTGAGATCAGAGCTCTAGGATTCACCAAGCTAGAAAAAGACATCTCAAGACGGTGAATGGGTTTTCCTTTTTTCAAACTCGACTTTCAAACACCCCGTCCCAATGGCTCATCCGATATTCACTGGCGGGAATCCGGGGTGATTCATATGTTTCAAGAATGCGCGACCTTTATTCATGCGCGTATGGTTCAGGTGAAAATAATGAAAGTATGAATTTGAAGATATCAAAATATCCTGGTAAAATCATACCGGATGATAATCCAGCAAAAAAAGGTTTTTCTGCAATATATTCTGTTTATTGGCAGTGGAAGTAAATAAATGATACAAATTATATATATTTTTTTGAAGCAATTATATGTTTTTTTAGTTCTAATAATAAAATACAAATAATGCATTTTTAAATATATATTAAGTAATATTTAGTTCTTTGATAATATTTTTGTAACTTTTTTCCTTCAATATAACAATATGTACACTTAAGTTATCAAAAAATTGACAGTAGGAAATTTTCAGTGAATACCTGAATTATATTATTTTCCACCTTTCTATACATATGATTGACTAATAATTTTTATTACCCGGTTTGTTGTGTTGACATGAAATTCGATAGGCTGTATAACAAAAAAATAGATTAGCTTCTGTAAGCGGATATTGGCTTTTTGTCGTGATTGACCGAAAAAAAATTTTTGAAGCGTTACAGGGGATTTTGAGGCGGAATCAATATGTTGCCTTGCCGGCCGCGGATACCCTGTTCCGAGGGCGGCAGTACGTCGAGGGGTATGGATTGACCCGGGTCCGGCCTGGGATGAACGTAAAGGCTCAAGAAGGAGAAGGGAATGATCGGAGACAAAGGAAATTATATGTTCAGCTCGGAGTCGGTAACCGAGGGGCACCCGGATAAGGTCGCGGACCGCATTTCCGACGGGATTCTGGACGCTCTTATCGTCCAGGACCCCAATTCCAGGGTTGCTGCCGAAACCCTGGTTACAACGGGTATGTGCTTTATCGCCGGTGAGATTACCACGAACGGCTACGCCGATCTGCCCCAGATTGTGCGCAACACCATTAAGGATATCGGATACACCAGCTCGGACATGGGATTCGACTGGGAGACCTGTGCGGTGCTGTCATCCATCGACAAGCAGTCCCAGGATATCGCCCAGGGCGTGAACCAGAAGGCGCCCGAGGAGCAGGGAGCTGGCGATCAGGGGATGATGTTCGGTTATGCCTGCCGCGAGACGGAAACCCTCATGCCCGCGCCGATCCATTGGGCGCACAAGTTGAGCCGCAGGCTCACTTTTACTCGGAAAAAGGGTATACTGGATTTCCTGCGCCCGGACGGCAAGACCCAGGTGGCCATGGTCTACGACAATGGGCAGCCCAAATACATCGACAACGTGGTTGTTTCGGCGCAGCACGACGACGAGGTTTCCTACGAGGACCTCAAGGAGGGCATCAAGAAGGAGGTCGTGGAGCATACCCTGCCCCAGGAATTCATTGACGAGAATACCAGGATCTATATCAACACCACGGGCCGCTTTGTCACTGGAGGCCCGCTGGGTGACTGCGGGATGACCGGACGAAAAATCATCCAGGACACTTACGGAGGAATGGGGGGCCATGGCGGTGGCGCCTTCTCCGGGAAGGACCCCTCCAAGGTGGATCGTTCCGGTGCCTATATGGCCCGCTATATCGCCAAGAATGTCGTCGCATCGGGGATGGCGGACAAGTGCGAGGTGCAGATCGCCTATGTCATCGGTGTGGCCGAGCCGGTTTCCGTCCTGGTAACATCCAAGGGTACAGGAGAGGTCGACGACGAGACCCTGACCAAGGCGGTGCGCGAGGTCTTCGATCTGCGTCCCTATTTCATCACCCAGCATTTGGATCTGCTGCGGCCAATCTACAAAAAGAGCTCCTGTTACGGGAGCTTTGGGCGCGAGGATCCGGAGTTTACCTGGGAAAGAACGGATGCCACAGAGGACCTGAGGACAGCCTGCAAGATCTAGATCACTCGGACTTACAGCCCGCGGAAGCCGGAAACAAGGCTTCCGTGGGCACAATGCACGCATAGACGACAGATAAGGACTGGTTATGGCTCTCTACGTTTCCGGTTCGGTAGCCTACGACAGGATCATGAGCTTTCCGGACAAATTCGCCAATCACATTCTTCCGGACAAGCTGCACATTTTGAATGTCTGCTTTCTTGTGGATGAGCTCACGGAAAAATTCGGGGGGACAGCGGGAAATATCGCCTATTCACTCGCCTTGCTCGGAGAGCAGCCCTCGGTGCTGGCCAGCGTGGGAAGCGATTTCGATCGCTACGAAAAGTGGTTTCAGGAGCTTGGTCTCGATAGCCGCGGATTGAAGAAAATCCCCGAAGTGTCCTGTGCAAGCGCTTATATCACCACGGATCAGGCGGACAATCAGATCACCGCTTTTCATCCCGGGGCAATGGAGACATCCACGTACGAGGATTTCACAGAGTTCGAGACCAGGAACAGCCTGGCTGTAGTATCTCCGGGAAATCTTCAGGATATGCGGAATTACCCGCGCAAATACAAGGAGCTGGGGATTCCCTATATCTTCGACCCTGGCCAGAATATTCCCGCTTTCACCGGAGAGCAGCTGGAGGAGATGATCACCGGATCCCACATCCTGATCGCCAACGACTATGAGTTGAGCCTGATTATGCAGGCCACAGGATTTTCCAAGGATCAGCTCCTGCAGAAAACGAATGCCCTGGTGACCACCCTCGGCGAGGAGGGAGCGGTCATCGATCAGGCGGGAGCCGAGTCGATCCGGGTTTCCGCGGCCAAGCCGGAGCAGGTCAAGGATCCAACCGGTGCCGGTGACGCCTTTCGATCGGGACTCATCAAGGGGCTGATGCAGGGAGAAGGTTTGGAGACCGCCGCAAAGATCGGTTCCACGTGCGCGAGCTTTTGCGTGGAGTGCGCCGGGACCCAGGCCCATTCCTTCACCCAAAAGACCTTTTGGGAACGCTATGAATCCAATTTTGGATCCCAGGGTCCCAAACAGTGACATGCTGTTTCGAGAATGCTTCCCGGTCCCCGTAGGTTTGTACCGAGGGAGTATGCACACCACACCGTAGATGTACCTCAGGGTACATTGACGCCGAGCCCCCTTCCCCGTAGCGGAACGTACTTCTCGACCCGAATGTTAACCGCCGCCCGTCAATACGGTTTGGGCTGAGCCGTGGGATTCGGTCGCACGGTGTGTCGGTGATTCAGTCTCATACACCGGCGATTTGAAATCATGCGCCTTTTAAGGCGCTAGAGAAAAGGATATCATGTTCACTATGACAAATCAGTATCATCTCCAATCCATAGATCGGCAAGTTTTGCAGGCGATCCAGGCTGAGGAGGGACGCCAGAGGGACACCATTGAGCTGATCGCCTCGGAGAATCTGACCTCGCCCGCTGTCCGGGAAGCTACCGGAAGCTGTCTGACCAACAAATACGCCGAGGGATATCCGGGGAGACGATACTATGGCGGTTGCGAGCACGCGGATCGTGTCGAGACGCTTGCCCGTGAACGGGTGCAGGAGCTCTTTCAGGTCCCCTACTCCAATGTGCAGCCCCATTCCGGTTCACAGGCCAATATGGCCATTTACTGCGGATTCCTCCGACCGGGGGATACCGTGCTGGGAATGGACCTTTCCCATGGGGGCCACTTGACCCACGGGAGCAGAGTGAACTTTTCCGGACAGCTTTACCAGAGCGTCTTCTATGGACTGAATCCGGAGTCACAGACCATTGACTACGAGCAGGTCTGGGATATGGCCGTCAAGCACAGACCCGGGCTGATCGTTGCCGGTGCCAGCGCCTATCCCCGGGAGATCGACTTTTCGGCATTCAGGCGCATCGCCGATGAGGTTGGGGCATACCTGTTGGTGGATATGGCCCATATTGCCGGTCTTGTTGCCGCCGGGCTGCATCAGAGCCCCATGCAGCATGCCGATTTCGTGACCTCCACCACGCACAAATCCCTGCGAGGTCCCCGCGGCGGTTTCATCCTGAGCGCCAATAAAGCATACGGAAAGACCATCAATTCCCAGATTTTTCCCGGACTCCAGGGCGGTCCACTGATGCACGTC
>CAYNCR010000092.1:6790-9764 GCA_964395575.1 uncultured Desulfohalobiaceae bacterium | reverse complement strand
GGATCTGCCGGATCTTCTGCAGCTCATGGGTATGGATGGTGTCCTCTCCGGTCCAAACCTTGAAGCCGTTGTACTCCGAAGGGTTATGGCTGGCGGTGATCATGACCCCGGCCCGGCAGCCCAGGCTGCTCACCGCCTGGTAGAATACCGGAGTGGGGACCATGGGGAGCATCACGGCATCCACACCGGTGTCCGCAAGCCCCCGGACGATGCTTGCCTGGTACTCCGTGGAGCTGTGTCGGTTGTCCCTGCCCACAACCGCGCGGGTCAGACCGTGCTGCCGGAAATAGGTGCCGCAGGCGCGGCCAAGATCCTCCACGCTCTGCGAATCGAAATCCTCATCCACAAGGCCGCGTATGTCGTAGGCCCGAAAGCAGTCCGGATTAAATCTCGCCATATGTCACTCCTTTTGCTGTTATCCGGAAGAACTGTCTTGTCCTCAAATCGCCGGGAAATTATTATTCTCTTTTTGCTATGAAAAGGTGTCCAACATCTTGAATTGTTAGGAGAAATTGTTGGGGCGGCTCGCCCTGTTGAATCATGTCTTCGGCAGCGCAGCGCAGCGATGTTGCATTCAACAGGGCGAGCCGCGCAGCATGTTCATGCTTTGTTGTGCCCGGCCGGATTCGGGTAATAAAGGATGCAGGGGCCGTGCGAGCGAACATATCTCTTTCATCGCAAAATGTTACACAGGATGGGGGTTCGTGCAAGGCAAACAGGGCCGGGATTTTGGGAGATCTCCTTGACCGCGGCTCGCCTGTGGGATAGTGTGCTTTGTTTATTGGGCCGGTATCGGTGTGTGTCGGTATGTGGCCGATGCGTCTCTTCGCTGCGGGACGGAAAGAGGTCCTTCCCGCCGGGCGAGGACGATGCGAGTGCGCCGCGTGGCGGCGGTGATACGGAACCAGGGTAAGGACATATGAACTGGGATTGGGATCGACTCCAACAACAGCGCCGCAACAGGCAAGGTGGCGGCGGCGGTGGCGGCGGCAGGCCGTCTCCGGACTGGGAGGAGCTGAAGCGCAAGTTGAGCCAGCTTGCCCATTTTCGGCTTTCCGGGGTGGGAATCATCCTGGGTATTATCATTGCTGTCTGGCTCGCCACCGGGATCTATTTCGTGGACCCCGACGAAGTGGGCGTGGTCAAGCGGTTCGGGGCCTATTCCCGTACGGTGCAGTCCGGCCCCCACTACCATTTGCCCTATCCCGTGGAAACCGTTCAGACCCCCAGCGTGACCACTGTCCGCCGCATCGAGATCGGGTTCAGGACCCCCGAGGGGACCTCGGAATTGATCAAATCCAACTTCCGCAAGGTGCCCAAGGAATCGCTCATGCTCACCGGGGACGAGAACCTGGTCAATGTGCAGTACACGGTGCAGTACACCATCAAGGACGCTGTGCAGTATCTGTATCAGATCAGTGAGTCCCGGACCGCGGTCAAGGAGGCGGCCGAGGCCTCCATGCGCGATGTGGTGGGCAGCAGCGAGATCGGGGACATCCTGACCACGCAGAAGTTCGAGATCCAGAATGATTGTCAGAAGCTTCTGCAGCAGATACTGGACAGCTATAAAAGCGGGATCCAGGTTTCCTCGGTCAAGATGCAGGATGTGCATCCGCCGGACCAGGTTAGGGACGCGTTCAAGGACGTGGCCAGCGCGCGCGAGGACAAGAGCACCCTGATCAACGAGGCAAGGGCCTATCGCAACAAGATCATTCCCGAGGCCCGCGGCCGTGTGGCAAGCATCCTGAACCAGGCAGAGGCATACAAGGAGACCAAGGTCCGCCGAGCCAAGGGGGAGGCGGCACGGTTCGACAAGATTCTGGCCGAATACCGCAAGGCGGAGCGCATCACGCGCAAACGGCTCTATCTGGAAGCCATGCAGGAGGTGTTCGGCAGCGTGCAGCGTAAGACGGTCCTGACCGACAGCGCCTCGGAAAACATGGTCCCCTATCTGCCCCTGAATCAGCTTCAGGGAACCGAGCGGTCTCTTCAGAGCCGGAAGGGGCCCAAGCAAGGATCGGGAGGCGAATAGATATGGCCCAGGCGAAATTTTCGCCAGTAGCAGGAGTGGTGATTCTGCTGCTTCTGGTGCTGGGGATCTCCCAGAGCTTCTATATTGTGGACGAAACCGAGCGGGGCCTGCTGTTGCAGATGGGCGATCCGGTGAAGGAGAGCGTGCCTCCCGGTTTGCACTTCAAGCTGCCCCTTATCCAGAATGCCGTGGTCTTCGACCATCGCATTCTGGAATACGACGCCCAGCCCAAGGAAGTGGTGACCAAGGAAAAAAAGGCCCTGGTGGTCGACAATTACGCCAGATGGCGCATTGAGGATCCTCTTGCCTTCTACCGCACAGCCAGAACCGTGGAAGGGGGGATCTCCAGGCTGGCAGACATCGTTTATTCCCAGCTCCGCGTGGCCCTGGGCAGACACACCCTCAACGAAATCGTGACCACCCAGCGCAACAAGATCATGCGCAATGTGTCGGAACAGGCAGAAAAGGAGCTGAGCCAGTTCGGCATCAAGCTGCTCGACGTGCGAATCAAGCGGACCGATCTGCCCGAGGAGAACCAGAAGGCCATATTTGAGCGCATGCGTTCCGAGAGGCAGCAGCAGGCCCGGAAATACAGATCCGAGGGCAGGGAACGGGCGGAGGAAATCCGCGCTGAAGCGGAGAAGGAGCGTTCCATCATGCTTTCCGAGGCCCGCCGCAAGGCCCAATCCCTCCGCGGCGCGGGTGATGCAGAAGCCACTGCGGTATACGCCGCCTCCTACGGCAAGGCACCGGAATTCTACGCCTTCACCAGGAGCATGGAGCTCTACCGGGAGAGCCTGGGCAATCGGACGTCGCTCCTTCTGACCCCGCGGAGCGAGCTTTTCCAGTATTTCCGTTCCATGGAGGGGCAGACGGAATAGCCCGATTTCCGACCTGAACCAAAAGCGGGCTTTGCGACTTCGCGGCACGCGAAGAGATGGA
>CAYNCR010000092.1:0-6780 GCA_964395575.1 uncultured Desulfohalobiaceae bacterium | reverse complement strand
TTTCCTGACTCGCGAAAAAGCATATTGAAAAAAAAGCGGGCGAGCTTCCATCCGGGAGCTCGCCCGCTTTTTTGTGGCTCAGCGCAACGGGGACCGCCCGCCTCCTATTCGTCAGCCGGATCCCCCTCCGAGGCTTTTACACCCGGCATTTCCGAGTCTTGCAGGGTTCCGCGTATGATGCGGGCGCTTTCCTCGGCGGCACGCTTTTGTCCCAGCTCGTCCCGTAAGGTGCGGAGCTCGCCGCGGATACGCTCCAGCTCTGCCGGGTTCTGCAGCCAGCTTGCGGCCTGTTCGGCCAGAAGGTCCGCTCTGGCCCGGGATTGGAGGAATTCGGGAAAACCGTGCGCTGCAGGACGAGGTTGGGGAGGCTGATCCAGGGCACGTCCACAGCCAGCCAGGCAACGCCGTAGCTGAGCCAGGAGAGCTTGTAGGCGATGATTGCGGGGGTGGTCAGCAGGCCGCATTCCAGACTGGCCGTACCGGAAGTTGTGAGGGCCATGGTGCAGGATCGGATACGTTCGTACCGCTCAGAAAAAGGGCAGATGCTCACCGGCACTTCTCGGGGCCAGTGCGCGGTCAGCTCTTCCTCGGACACACCCGGGGCCTGGATCAGATGGAAGTCAATATCCGGAAATTGCCGCCACAGGATTTGGCAGGCTCCGGCGAATTCGGGGAGAAGCTTGCGGATTTCCATTTTCCGGCTCCCCGGGAGCACGGCGACTCTTTTACCGGTGGCTGGCGCTGCGGATAGGGAAATGCCGGGGTCTATGTATTGTACCAGGGGGTGGCCCACAAAGTCCGCACCCACATTGTGCTCGGCGTAAAAGGCCTGTTCGAAGGGGAGGATGCACAGCATGCGCCGCACATGCTTCCGGATGAACGCGACGCGGCCCTTGCGCCAGGCCCAGACCTGGGGGCTGATGTAGTAAAAGACCGGTATGCCGAGCCTGGAGGCCATCTTGGCCACGCGGAAGTGGAAGTCCGGGGCGTCGAGAAGGATGAGACAGCGGGGGCGGCGTTGGATCAGGATGCGCTTGATGCGGCGGTAGAGGGCAAGCACGCGGGGGATGAGGCCGAGGACCTCGCTGATCCCCATGGCCGACAGCTCCTCCGCGTAGCCGATGCACTCCAGACCTTCGTCGCGCATGAGCTCTCCGCCGATGCCCAGAAAGGAAAGCCAGGGATCGTCCCGGCGAAGAGAGCGCATGAGGTCCGCGCCGTGCAGATCCGCCGAGGTCTCCACAGCGCTGATCCAGATGGGACCGCTCTCAGGAGATGACGGAGATTCCGGGTGTATCTCGGAGATCTGCGTGGCGTGGGTTTGCATCTGACCGCGCTGTCCTCTTGTGGAGCTGGAGCCCGCGTCATGGAGGTGAGCGTCTCACAAAGAAGCGGTCCTGAGGGAAGAAGTGGGGTGTGACGCGCTCGAAACACCATTGCACCCTCAGGACCGCACTGCAGCGAATTATTCTTTCTTGCCGCCGGGACCGCCTGAGGAATCCCTGGGATTCCGGCCCTTGTTCGGGGGCCCGGGTTTCCTGTCCGGTCCACGGCCTTTGGGGCCCTTGTCCGGTCCTCCGCCCTTGCCGCCGCGGGGACCGCTCCCCTCGGAGGGATCGAAGGTTCCCCCTTCCTGCTCGATGAGGACCGCCTTTCGGCTCAGCCGGATCTTGCCCGTACCTTCCTCGATCTCGATGACCTTGACCGAGAGCTCATCCCCGTTGGAGACGAACTTGTGGATATCCTCCACGCGGCCCTTGTCCAGCTGGGAGATATGGACCAGGCCCTCCACTCCGGGAAGGATCTCCACGAATGCGCCGAAGTCCTTCACCGACTTCACCGTTCCCTCATAGGTCTTGTTCAGCTCGGGCTTCTGGTCGTAGAAGAGGACCCTTTCGATGGTGTCTTCCAGGGACTGGCTGTTGGGGGCGAAGATGGAGATCTGGCCGCTGTCCTCGATATCGATGGAGGCGCCGGTCTCCTTGGTGATGGCCTTGATGTTCTTGCCGCCCGGCCCGATCACGTCCTTGATCTTGTCCGGAGCCACTTCCAGGATCTTGAGCTGCGGTGCGTGTTCGGACAGGCTCTGTCTGGGCTGCTCCAGCACCTGGGCCATTTGGTCCAGGATGTTCAGTCTGGCCCCTTTGCCCTGTTCCAAAGCCTGGACCAGGATGTCCCGGGAGACGCCGGTGACTTTGATGTCCATCTGGATCCCGGTGATGCCTTCACGGCTTCCGGCGACCTTGAAGTCCATGTCCCCCAGGTGATCCTCGTCACCCATGATGTCGGTCAGCACGTGGAAGTTGTCCCCGTCCTTGATCAGGCCCATGGCGATTCCCGCAATGGGCGCGGAGATGGGGACCCCGGCGTCCATAAGGGCCATGCTCCCGCTGCAGACCGTGGCCATGGAGGAGGAGCCGTTGCTTTCCATGATCTCCGAGACGAGGCGTATGGTGAAGGGGAAGTCCTCCGGGTTCGGCAGCACTGGCAGGAGGGAGCGCTCCGCGAGGACGCCGTGGCCGATTTCCCGCCTGCTGGGCCCGCGCATCATCTTGACTTCGCCCACGCAGTAGGGGGGGAAGTTGTAGTGGACCATGAAGCGCTTGCTCTGCTCCCCGGCCAGGCTCTCGATGTGCTGCTCGTCCTGAGTCCCGCCCAAGGTGATCGCTCCCAGGGCCTTGGTTTCGCCGCGGGCGAAGACGGAAGAGCCGTGGACCCGGGGGAGTAGCCCCACCTCGAGGCCCATTTCGCGGATCTCGTCCATGGAGCGGCCGTCGATGCGGGTCTCGTCCTGAATGGTCCAGTTGCGCACGATCTCCGCTTCGATCTCCTGGAAATACTTGGTGGCATATTTGAGCCGTTCCGGCTCCTCGGGATACCGCTCGGAAAGGGCCTGTTTCAGATCCTCCTTGGCCTTATTCTTGGCGTCCCTGCGCTCAATCTTGTCGGGAACGGACAAGGCCTCCTTGAGAGGGGAGTAGGCAAGCTCGCGCACCCGATCCCGGATTTCCGTATCCTCGAGGGTTTCGGGAACCTGCATTTTGGGCACGCCCACCTTGCTCCGCAGCTCATGCTGCTTTTCCAGCAGGGGCTGGATCTGCTGCTGACCCCAGAAGATGCCGTCCGCCACGAGCTCCTCGGAGCAGAACTGGCCCCCGCCCTCGACCATGACCACCGCCTCGCTGGACGCGGCCACGATGAGATTGAGCTGGCTGTAGGCGAGCTCGGCCTGGGTGGGGTTCAACACGAAATTGTCATCTACGTAGCCTACCCGGGCGCCGGCAATGGGGCCGTTAAAGGGGATGTGAGAGATCTGCAGGGCGGTTGAGGCTCCGGTCATGGCGAGAACGTCCGGATCGAAATCCGGGTCCGCCGAGAGCACCGTGGCGATGATCTGCACTTCCTGCTTGAATCCCTCCGGAAAAAGGGGACGAAGGGGGCGGTCGATGAGCCTGGAGACCAGGGTCTCCCGCTCACTCGGTCTGCCGATTTCGCGGCGGAAATAGCTTCCGGGGATCTTGCCCGTTGCGTAGGACATCTCCTGATAGTCCACCACGAGGGGCATGAAGTCGATATCACGCTGGAGGGGCTGGGTCACTGCGGTGACCAGCACGACTGTATCGCCGCTCTGTACCCAGACCGCGCCGTCAGCCTGATTGGCGAGTTTTCCCGTCTCCAGGACAATATCCTTGTCCGCGAGCCGAGAGCTGACGCGCGTGCTTGTGAGATTATCTGCCATATATGTCTCTGCTCCTGGAATACCTGTTTCCACTCGCCAAGGCGCGTATTCTCTTTCGGGAAGCGAACCGCCCCGTTGCGCGTGGTGCCGCGAGCGGCGCGGCAAAGAGGGACAGCTCGAGTCCCGTCAGGAGCCGCGCCGCTCGAAGCGTGTCCTTTACTTGCGTAGATTCAGTCGCTTGATCAGATCGCGGTAGCGATTGACGTCCTTCTTGCGCAGGTAGTTGAGCAGCTTCCTGCGCTGGCCCACGAGCTGCAGCAGACCATTCCGGGAATGGTAGTCGTGCTTGTGGGTCTTGAAGTGCTCCGTCAAATGCTCGATCCGGTTGGTGAGCAGCGCGATCTGGACCTCCGGGGATCCGGTATCGCTCTCGTGCTGTTTGAACTGATCGATGATCTCTTGCTTTCTCTCCACTGATAGGGCCACAGCATTCCTCCTTGCATCGTTTTTGGGTGTTCGAGCTAGGATGACCAAAGCCCCCTGAGGATGGCCCAATAGAGCTGTCCGCGCCAGAAACGCGTTTCCATCAGGGCGATGGGCGCTTCCTGCGTGGTGACGAAGAGCGCACGCTCGGCCTCGCCTTCGGGCGTATACCCTTTCAGCTCGTCGACGCGCAGCCAGTTTCCGTTCCGGATACCGGCTGCCTGGTCGCTGCTCAGGGAGAGCTTGGGCCAGTGGGGCAATGCCTCCGGAAGGGAAAGCACATTCGCGGAAAGGGCTCCAGAGTTGTGGAGCAGATCCTCGAGCCCCACAGCCCGGTCCAGTCCGAAGGGACTGCTTTCCTCCCGTGTCAGCTCCGAAAGCACGGCTCCGCAACCAAGACGCATCCCCAGGCTGTGGGCCAGGGAGCGGATATAGGTGCCCTTGGAGCACGCGACTCGGAACTGAACAAAAGGCAATTCTATGGCCAATACCTCCGCACGGTCAATACGTAAAGGTTTTGTCTTTTGGGGCGGCTCTTCTCCGCGGCGCGCCATGCGGTAATGGGGCTTGCCCTGGTGCTTGGCCGCGGAGAAGGGCGGCACTGTGTGTTCGGTCCATTCACGCCAGGCGACGATCTCCCTCTGGATAGCATCGCCGGAAACATTTCGCCAATCCTTCTCGGACTGGATCTCTCCCTGAATATCGTAGGTGTCCGAGGTGAGGCCCAGCCGGATCCATCCGCTGTAAACCTTGTCCCCGTCCATGAGATAGGGAGTGAGCTTGGTGGCCCTGCCCAGGGCGACCAGGAGAACGCCTGTGGCCAGCGGATCGAGTGTTCCGGCATGCCCGATCTTTTTCTGGCCCAGCTCCTTTTTGATCCGCTCCAAACACTGGGTGGAGGTGGGCCCTTGGGGCTTGTCCAGGACCAATAGGCCGTGCTGTTGCTCGGGGCGACTCCGTGGGGGGCTCATGGAAGCGATGACCTCATCAGGAAAAATTGGTTGTCCGGGAATGTTTCGGTCAGCGATTCTCCCATGTGCCGGGCAATCTGCCGAAGGATTCGCTCAATGGCTTCCTGCAGGCCGGTATCCAGCACTCCCCCGGCGGCGTTGGCGTGTCCGCCGCCACCGAGGCCCTCCGCGATGGCGCGGACATCCACCTCGCCCCAGGAGCGCAGGCTCATCTTGGTGCGGCCCTGTTCCTTCTCCTTGAGGCAGAGCGAGACCTGTACTCCTTGTACACGGCGCATGTAGTCGACGAGGTTGTCGCTGTCCTCCCAGGTGGCCCCGGTTCGATCCACCATTTCCTCATCGATGGCCACGACTCCGACGCGGCCGTTTACCGCAAGGAAGGCGTTCTGCAGAGCCAGGCCGTGCAGCTTGATAGTACCCGGGCTCCATTGGCGGAGCAGATTGGCATTGAAACGATCCAGATCCAGGCCCTGATCCAGAATGTCCCCGGCGATGCGAAGGGTTTCCCCGGTGGTGTTGCTGTAGCTGAAAAAGCCGGAGTCGGTCACAAGGGCCAGATACAGGGCTTCCCCGAGGCCAGCGGCGGGAGCCACGCCCAGGTCACGGGCCAGGAGGGCGATCATCTCGCCCACCGAGGAGCGCTGCTCGATCCAGTTGATTGCCGCGAATTCGGTATTGCCCAGGTGATGGTCGATGTTGACGCATCTGGTGACGTCCAGAGCGGATTCCACCGAGGCGCCCAAACGCGAGGAATCCCCGCAATCCAGGGCAATAGCCCAATCGTGGTCGCCGGAGGGGACTTCCCTGAGCACCTCACAGTCCGCCGCGGCCAGCCAGGAATACTGCTGGGGAAGGCCGCTTTCATTGCAGTAGAGGACCTCTTTGCCCAGAGCGCGCAGTATCCACCCCAGGGCGAACATGGAGCCGATCGCGTCGCCGTCCGGGCTGGTGTGGGAAAGCAGCAGAAAGCGGCGGCTTCCGCGGATGATTTCCAGGATGCGGCTACGGGGAGTCATAGATCATGGTCTCCAGAAAATCGTCCCACTTGAAGCGGAGCTCGGGAACGAACTTCTGGTTCAGGCTCTGTCCCAGCAGAACACGGATGCGCCCTTTGGCGCTGTTCAGACCCTGGAGGGCCTCTTCCTTCTTGTCGCTGTCCGAGGAGTGGGTGTACAGGACCTCGGCAATAGAGAGGTCGCTGTTGAGCCGCACGCCGCTGATGGTGACCAGATCGAGTCTGGGATCCTGGATGTCCTCGATCAGGATCCGGCTCAGCTCCTTTTTGATGTGTTCTTCCAAACGAAAGGCCCGTCTGGATGTGGCCTTGCGCATAGTTTCTATCCTCCAAAGCTCCGGCAGAAGGGTGCTCTGCCGGAGTGATCAGGCATGGAAGACCTCGGTGGAGATTTCCGCGATTTCCTCAGTGGCAGTGGCTTCCACCTTGTTCAGGATCTTTTGCACGGCGCTGTGCGCGGATCTGGTATCCGTGGTCAGGGTCACGATTCCCAGGACCAGGAAGTCCAGGCTTTCCTGTTCCGCAATCTCGGAAACCGAGACGTTGAAGGAATTGCGCAGCTTCTGCTTCAGGCTGTTGGCCACTCCGCGCTTCTGTTTCTTGGAAAAGACGCCGTGCAATCTGAAGGTGAT
>CAYNCR010000091.1:0-9937 GCA_964395575.1 uncultured Desulfohalobiaceae bacterium | reverse complement strand
TGCTTCCCCGGAAGTGATCCGGGAATGTCGATGGGGTGTTGCGTATCCCATCATGTGAAACCCGGGATGAAACCTGCGCTTCAGCGTCCACCCGCCTTCGCCTCGCGATATTTTCATGGTTCGTTGTGCTCGGGGCGGCCCGGGAATGAAGGTTGTATATGGATTTGCAGTCAACTCATTGAATTGCCGAAGCATGCGAGGCTCATCGGCTGCAGCTCTCCGTCGGGATTTTTATGCCGCAATGGATTTGTTCTGGAGGCTTGCCCTGCACCCCATTCGTCGAATGGGTGCAGGGCTTGGCGGTTCAAAAACAGATTCATCAGGAAGCTTCCGCCAAGCTCCGATCCAGCTCCAGCACTCCCAGGCCGAGCGCTGCCACCGCGCGGTAGAATCCCGCGTTCCGGGCTTCCCGCACATCCCGGAAAAAGTCGAACATCCAGGGAGCCAGATGCTCCCGGAAGAATCCAGTGTATGTCTTCGGATCCACTTCCTCACGGTTCAGAAGGGCCATCGTCTCGCACAGCAGGGCCGCGTGGTCCTCGGGCTCAGCGGTTTCCGGCACGGGTGCGATCCCGAGAGCCCCCAGGTCCGAGCGCAGTCTGGCCAGGGGCCCGGACTTGAGCACCCCCTCCCTGTACCAGGAGGCGTAGGGGACGATTTCGCCCCGTCCCAGCCCCACAAAAAGGAGGCGAAACTCCTCGGCCACTGCCTCTGCGGAATAGGTCCCGCTACTGTCCCGCACCTCCTCCAGGCCCGCTGAGAGCGCCCGGGGCAGATCGCTCTCCCACTGCAGCTCTTCCAGCCTGTTCAAGAGTTCCCTCTCGGGAGGCTGCCGCAAAAGGACACCGAGCAGGGAATAGGCCTCGGCGCGCGCCCGTGCCAGGGCCTCATCGCGGGCGACTTGCTCAAAATCCGAGCTCATGGGCTGTCCTCCGGTTCCTGGAAAAGGGTTCGCACGCGGCACTCTCCGCACATGGTCAGCCACTCCGGCTCGTCCTCCCCGCGCCGCTGCCCGAGGGTGGAGCGGATCTTCTCCAGCATCCCCGCCGAGGCGAAGGGCCTGCCGCAGATGCGGCATTTTTCCGGCTCCTCACGATGCAGCCAGACCGGGGAATCCGACCCCAGATGCTCCACGGACAGGCGCGGCAACAGGGTCAGGGCCTGTTCCGGGCAGACTCGGGCGCAAAGACCGCACTGCACACAGCGCGATTCCGTGAAGCGCACACCGGGCTGGTCCTCACCGCCCGGAATGAGCGCCCTGGTCGGGCAGGCACCGGCACAGGCCATGCACAGGGTGCACAACTCTCTTTGCAGCAACACGGCCCCGAAGCAGTCGTCAGAAGGCACTTCCCAGACTTCCCGGTGTCCGCCCTCCTCGAAGCCGAGCCCCTGCACGGCCCGGGAAAGCATGGCCCGCTTGTCCCGGCTTGCAAAATCCTTTGCTTCCGCTGAGACCGCCGATGGTGAAGGCGGGGGCGCATCGAATCGCGAATCTGCCGTCGCGAGCTGAACCCGCGCCGGAGAGCGACCCAGTGCCCTCAGGATGGTCCGTGCCCATCGGACCTGGCTCTTGAGCACCTCTCCCTCCTGGCCCTCCGTAGGGACAACAACGCCCGCCGCTCCCATGGCCAGAACGGCCAGGAGACACTCCGTGCCCAGCAGGCCGGGAGCCTCCACAGGAACAGGGATCGCCGGCATCCGCTCCCGCACACGCTCGAATGCCTCGCCCGGTTCGCTCTCCTCGGGGTGCGGGAAGAGCACGGGGGCAGCGCCCTCGTCCCCGCACCGGGCAATCGCCTCCTCCATCCGGGCCAGGAGCTCACGACGTCCCTGCAGAAGGGGCTCGATTGCCCCTGTGGGACACGCCCTCACGCAGGCGAGACAGCCCTGGCACAAGAGATGGTCCACGACCGGGGTCTCCTTCCCCGCCCCGATGGCCCCGCAAGGGCAGGCCTCGATGCAGCGGGAGCAGCCGCGGATTCCGGCGTGGCCGTGCGCACACGCCTCCGAAGCGGGGCGGATGAAATGCTGCTTCTCGAAACGGCCCTGCATGCCGGGCATCTCGTTCAGGGCCGCTTCCAGGGCATCGGGCTGCCCGGGCCAATAGTATCCCAGCGGAGGACGGGAAGCAGCGAAGACCCCCTCGGAAGAGAGATCCAGAACCAGATCAAAGACCCTCGACTCTCCTAAAGCGAGCTCACACGCGTCACGCATTTCTCCGGAATAGGAAACTTCGGGCCGGAATGCGCCGAAAACCCCGGTTATCCGCACCTGTGGACAGGAGAGGGAGGCGTGGCCCCCGGACCACTCCAGGCGGGGGATCTTCTCGCTGCTGCCGGTCAGCAGAAGAAGACAGTCCAGTTCCCCGCTCAGGCGATCGGCGTGCTCCCGCAGGACCGTTTCCTCCTCGCCCACGATCAGGGTCCGTCCCCGGGAGAGGACCATTTCGCAGGGGATGGCCTGCTCCTTTTCCGAGCACGGGGAACAAGAAATATCCCCGCCGTCTTCCGGGGCATGCTTTTGCTCGGAAGCTTCGGCCTCTTCGGCGGGTATCTCCTCGCTCCGTTCCTCCGACGGCCTATATACCGGCTCCGCCTCGGATCCCGCGGCAGGGGCACTGACGCTGAAGTCCGTGTCGTAGTCGTCGAGCCCGTCTGTCCGCGCGAACTGTCCGGAACGCAGATGGCTCTGCACAATCTCCGTGGGATCGGAGTGGGCTGTTTTGGAGCTGTTTGTATCCTCACTCGCGGGGAAGACCCCTTTCCGGGTCCTCTGAACAAGGGACTCCGCCAAGCGCCACATGAGTGAGAGCTCCTTGAAATTCAGGCAATTAGAGATACGCAACAACAAACGTATTGAAACACACAGGCTTAGTATAGTATTGTCTTAAATACAGTTGGAAAATGTCAACCGGATATCTGAATACCTTCCAAGTTTTTTTCCACTCCGGAACGCGAGACCCTGTATGGATTTCAGCCCGGTCCTTCTCGGCCGCCTCCAGTTCGCCTTCACCACCATGTTCCACATCCTGTGGCCTGTGCTCATTATCGGGATTGGGGTCTATCTCCTCGCAGTGGAAGCAGTGTGGTTCAAAACCGGAAACCGGGGCTACTACCGGCAGGCACGCTTCTGGCAGAAGCTCTTCTTCCTCGCCCTGGCCATGGGCGTGATCTCCGGCATCCCCCTGGAGTTCCAGTTCGGGACAAACTGGAGCGCATTCTCCCGCGCGGGAGGGGACATCTTCGGCCACATGCTCGGATTCGAGGCCGCCATCGCCTTCATGCTGGAGGCCACATTTATCGGCATCATGGCCTACGGCTGGAACAGGGTCACCCCGGGGATGCATCTCTTCTCCACCGCTGTGGTCGCTTTTGGCGCCACTCTCTCCGCCTTCTGGATCATGGTGGCCAATTCCTGGATGCAGGTCCCGCGCGGCGGGGAGTTCGTAGACGGGCGCTTCATGATGACCGACACCTTCAAGGCCATCTTCAATCCGGACATCTTCTGGTCCTTCTCCCACATGTGGTTCGCCTGCCTGGAGATCAGCCTCTTCGTCATCGGCGGGATCAGCGCCTGGTACATCCTGAAGAACCGGAACACGGACTTCTTCCTGCGCGCCTTCAAGATCGCCGCGATCGCGGCGATCATCGTGACCCCGGCTCAGATCTATCTCGGTGACGGCTCCGGGCAGGTCGTTGCGGAGGAACAGCCCGCCAAGCTCGCCGCCATCGAGGCCCACTGGGAGACCAACTCACCCGGAGAGGGCGCTGACTGGAGCATCCTGGCCTGGCCCCAACCTTCAAAGGAGAGAAATCGTTTCTCCCTGGATGTGCCCAACGGTCTGAGCCTGATCATGACCCACTCCCTCACCGGACAGGTCCAGGGCCTGAAGGAATTCCCGCGTGAGAACCGGCCGCCGGTGGCGATCACCTTCTATTCCTTCCGGATCATGTTCGCCATCGGGGGGGCGCTCTTTCTGCTCATGCTCTGGACCGTCTGGACCTGGCGACAGGGCGGGCTGAATCGGGACACGGCTCCCGGACAGCGGTGGCTCATGCGGGCCTGGATGGCGGCCATCCCCTTGAGCTACATCGCCATGGAGGCGGGCTGGATCACGCGCGAAGTGGGCCGTCAACCCTGGGTCATCTACGGGGTGCTTCGCACCGGGGAGGGGGCCTCTCCCCTGCCCGCGGGGCCTATCTGGTGGTCCCTGATTTCCCTGGGCCTTCTCTACCTCGCCCTGCTCGCGGTGTTCTTCTGGCTGGCCCGTAGGATCCTAAGGGCCGGGCCGGAGTCGGAGTAATGCGATGAAGAGTGTCTCGCGCGGAGATGCTGAGGCGCAGTGTGAAGAGAGAAGAAAGCTCGCGCGACGACGCAAAGACGCCACGTTAAGAAAGAAGATGAAGCTCTTTCCTGCGCTGTTGCATGGGGACGTGGCGCGCTATAGCTCTTTTCTTCTGCTGCGTGGCGCGATGGAAAGAATGACCAAGGGTGATTCACACTCGGCAAGAGACCAGGAGGAAGCCCTCTGATGGAATCCCTGTATCTGCCCCAGATCTGGCTGGCGCTCATTGCCTTTTTCCTGTTGTACTACGTTGTCACGGACGGGTCGGATCTGGGCATCGGGATTATGTCCCTGTTCTCCCACAGGGATGCTGAACGCGGAGCCATGATGGAGAGCATCGGCAGCGTGTGGCACGGGCACCAGACCTGGCTGGTCCTTTTGGGAGGCATGCTCTTTGGCGCATTCCCCGTATTCTACGCCGTGCTCCTGTCCTCGCTCTACATTCCCATGATCTGCATGCTCGTGGGGCTCGCCCTGCGGGGCGTCTCCTTCGAGTTCCGGGAACGAGCGGAATCCAAGGGCATCTGGAGCCGGGCCTTCGGCATCGGAAGCCTTATCACCGCCGCCTCCCAGGGACTGGCCCTGGGCGGGCTCCTGGGGGGGCTGGATATCCGCAACGGGGTTTTCGCCGGCGATATCTGGGCCTGGCTCACCCCTTTCTCCGTATTGGTCGCTTTCGGCGTCATCGTCGGCTACACCATGCTCGGAGCGAACTATCTGATCATGAAGACCGAGGGCGAGCTCCAGGAGAGGGCCTACCGCTTTTCCGGGACCGCGGCGGGCATCACCCTGGTTGTCGCGGCTGTAGTCCACATCTGGGCCACGTTCAAGTATCCCTTCACCCTGGAAAAATGGACCATGCCCGGATTTTCGACGGGCATGGCCCTGCTCTTGGCCGCCGCATTCCTCGCCTTTGTCTTCTATTTCCGCAGCCTGGTGCAGCGCAAAGAGCTGGCCCCCTTCTTCTGCAACATCGCGGTGATTGTCTTCTCCTTTTCCGCCCTATCCCTGTCCTTCTATCCGAATATGATCCCCAATCTTTCCCCGGAATCCATCAGCGTGGGCGATGCCGCCGCCTCTTCGAACACCCTCGCCTTCATGCTGGTGGCCATGGCCGTGCTGCTGCCCATCATTCTGACCTACACGGCCTTTGTGTATCGGACCTTTCGGGGCAAGGTCACAATCGATGCCGCGGAGTAGCAGCCCAACACGGTCCTGTTCCTCCACGTTCCCCAACTTCACGGACACCAACGAGAGCCGCACATGCGCCTGAATCGACTCTGGACCTATCGCAGGATTCTCTTTTCCCGGGGCTTTGCCTCGGCGGTCAGGGCCGCCGGACAGAACGTCCGCTCCTACGCGCAAAACCGCTCCCTGCCCTTCGGGCCGTACATGGCCGAGTTCGACATCACCTACCGCTGCAACAGCCGCTGTATCATGTGTCAGCGCTGGCAAGATCCCCCTGGCGGCGAGCTGGGCCTGGAGGAATACCAGGCCCTTGCCGGAACCCTGTGGGAAATGGGCACGCACCAGATCAGCATCGCCGGCGGAGAGCCCCTGATGCGCGAGGACGTGTTCCCCATTATCCGTGCCTTCGCCGATAGGGGCGCCTCGGTCAACCTCTGCACCAACGGGATCCTGCTGGATCGCTATCCAGAGGCCATCGCCGGAAGCAAGGCCACCTGCGTGACGGTGAGCCTGGACGGGGCCACGGAGGAGACCCACGACCGCATCCGCGGAACGCCGGGCACCTGTGCCCGCATCGAGGACGGCCTCCGAGCCCTGCTGCAGCGACCAGCTTCTCGGCGTCCCCTTTTGCGGGTGCGGATGACCTTCTCTCGGGAAAACACCTCCGAAATCCGGGACTTTTTCAACAAATGGAGCGGCGTGGCCGACGACGTTCTCCTGCAGCCGGTTCACCACGGGGACGGAGCCCTGTATACCTCTGACGATGCCTCCCTCTTCAACCTGGATCCGGAAACCATTTCGGACCAGATCACCGGAACACCCTTCGAGAACGAGCACTCCATGCGCAGGCTTCTCCACAGCCTGCGCCATTCCGGAGATTTCCCCCGCCAGGAGTGCTATGCCTGCGTACTCATGGCCCGCATCGATCCCTGGGGACAGGTCTACCCCTGCCTGGTCCAGCACAGCTCCATCGGCTCCATCCGGGAGCAGTGCTTTTCAGAGCTCTGGAACGGCGAGGCGGCGCACAGGGAACGGAGCCGCCGGCTGGAGGACCGATCCTGCACCTGCTGGTTCAACAATACGGCCCTTATCGGGCATTACGGCAACCGCCTGCGCAACTCTCTCAGCCAGGCCGTATCGCGCCTTGCCCCGCGGCGAACCCCCGGCAGTTAGACCCTGTTCCTGTTTGCGTGGCGTTTCGGAGCCCCAATCCAGCTCGTCACCGGTCTCCACTTTTGAGATCCAACCCTTCATCTCCGGATCTCCGCCACATCCGGACATGGAAGGCTTGCCAGAAACAGTTAAGGCAGCCCCAACCCTTCTATCTGCTTGAAATCCTTGCCCTCCTTACCAAAAACTCCTCATTTCCAAACCCTCAGCACAAAAAAGAGTCCCTTCCGTACTTGACAAGCAGCGATCATAAAATTAGGTTTACCTAACTTTTCACCGCGACTCGATCCCGACCTCGAAGGTACGCCCTCTCGATCCCTTGCGGGGAAAGGAGATCCAGAACCAAGAGTCGGTGGGGAAAGGACCCTTGTGCAGGTGCTTCAGACACATACACTTCACAACGACAAATCCCGAAGGGGAGGAAAAATGTTCCAGCCGTTCGGCAACCGAAAAAATGAAGCGGACCACGGCGCGACAACCGGAGCCGCAAGCGCGGCCAGCGATCACAGGATCGTGCTCGTGGGGAGCCCCAATGTGGGCAAGAGCGTCCTGTTTGCCAACCTGACCGGATATTACGCCACTGTCTCCAACTATCCCGGGACCACTGTCTCCATCGCCGAAAGCAACGGCCAAATCGAGGACTTCGCCTTCGATCTCGTGGACACTCCCGGGATGTATTCCTTTCTCCCGCTAACCGAGGAAGAACGAGTCACCCGCCGGATCCTGCAGCAGGAATCCTTCGACAAGGTCATCCATGTGGTGGACGCCAAGAACCTGGACCGCTCCCTCATGCTCACCTTTCAGCTCATCGAGGCCGGATTGCCCGTGATCCTGGTGCTGAACATGATGGACGAGGCCCGGGCCAAGGGCCTGGACATCGACACCGCCGAGCTGGAGGAAAGGCTGGGCATTCCGGTTGTGGCCTCGGTCTGCACCACCGGCGAGGGAATGGACGTCCTCAGGAAAAGGATCCGCGAAAATCATCCCTGGAACAGGGCCGAAAAGTCCCTGCAGTCCTTTGGCCGCTTCGAGTCCTATGTACGACAGATCCAGGACCACCTCTCGGCGGACTATCCCATCGCCGCTCGCTCGGTCGCCCTTCTTTTATTGCAGGGGGACCGGGAAATCCACGACATGGTCCGTGAGCGAGAACCCGAGGCCCACAAGGCCATCTCCGCCGTCCTGGAACCGCTGCAAAGCGAGTCCCTCCAGGATTCCGCTGAGTACATCATCACTACTATGCGCAAAGAACGGGCCCAGACGCTCTATCACCGGATTGTCTCCCTGAAGGGGGCCGGAGGAACAAGCCTGAACGAACGTATCAGCGGCTGGCTCATGCATCCCCTGACCGGGATCCCTGTTCTGTTCGCCATTCTCTACTTCGGCCTGTACAAATTCGTGGGCGTCTTCGGCGCGGGAACCGTTGTGGACTATATCGAGCTGGAAATCTTTGGCAAGTGGATCAACCCCTATCTGACCCAGGCCTTTGAGGCCACGATCCCCTGGCAGGCTGTCAACGATTTGTTTGTCGGGCCTTACGGAATCCTCACCCTGGGGCTTCGCTACGGCATCGCCATTATCATGCCCGTGGTCACCCTCTTTTTCCTGGTTTTCGCGGTGATCGAGGACAGCGGATACCTTCCCAGGCTCTCCTTTCTTCTGGACCGGATATTCAAGAAGATCGGCCTGAGCGGGCGCGCGGTCATCCCCATGGTTCTGGGATTCGGCTGCGATACCATGGCCACGATGGTCACCCGGACCCTGCCCAGCAAGCGGGAACAGCTCATCTCCATCGTGCTCCTGTCCGTTGCGGTTCCCTGCTCCGCCCAGCTGGGCGTGATCGTGGGCCTGCTCTCCACCGTGCCCGGAGCGCTGATCACCTGGGCCGGGATCATGGGCGCCATCTATCTCCTGGTGGGCACCCTCTCCTCCATGATCATTCCCGGACGGACCGAGCCCTTCTACATGGAGATCGCGCCCCTGCGCCGGCCGCAGCTGGGCAACGTGCTCAGCAAGACCTTTATCCGGCTCAAGTGGTATCTCAAGGAGATCATTCCTCTGTTCATGCTGGCAAGCGTTTTGATCTGGCTGGGACAGTTGACCGGGCTCTTCGGCGCGGCCCTGGACGTCCTGCACTATCCCGTGAGCTGGATCGGTCTTCCCCAGGAAACGTCCAAGGCCTTCCTCTTCGGCTTCTTCCGCAGGGACTACGGTGTGGCCGGATTGTACGACCTCCATCAGAGCGGTGCCTTCACCGGGGTCCAGCTGCTGATCAGCGCCGTCACCCTGACCCTGTTCATGCCCTGCATCGCCCAGCTCTTGATGACCATCAGGGAAAAGGGCTGGCAGGTGGGCCTCATTATCAGCGCCAACGTGCTCCTGGTGGCCTTCGGCACGGCAATCGGGCTCTCCTGGGCCTTCTACGGCCTGGGCATCACCCTGTAACGAAACGAAAAAGCCGCCATAGCAGAGAAGGAGAAAACCAATGCAACACCAAACAATCGATGACGAGCTGGAAGAGATCCTGGAAAATATGTGGGTCCTTGCGGAAGAAAAGGGGGTGCCCCTGATCGCGGATGACTACGATCACGAACAGCTCCGGGAGCTGAGTGAACAGGATCTGGTTCGCGTTCAGGACGGGGAGGTCCTCTTGACCGATGAGGGGCGTCGGGAAGCGGAAAAGTGCATCCGGAGGCATCGCCTGGCGGAAAGGCTCCTTTCGGACATCCTGCAGAGCCCGCAGGAACAGGTCCACTCTTCCGGATGCAAGTTCGAGCACGGACTCCGTCACGAGCTGGAGGAGAGGGTGTGCACCATGCTGGGGCATCCCGGGGTCTGTCCCCACGGCAAGCCCATTCCCAAGGGGCGATGCTGCAGGAAGTCGGTCAGGGACTCCGGGCAGCTGCTCGCTCCGCTGACCGAGGTCTCCAAGGGGGAGACGACGACGGTCGCCTATCTGCAGAGCACGGACAACGCGGACATGCGCAAGCTTATGTCCATCGGGGCGCTTCCGGGTACATCAATAACCCTGAAGCAGCGTTTCCCCTCTTATCACCTGGAGATCGGAAATGCCATGTTCGCCGTGGACAAGGAGCTCGCCGGGCAGATCCATGTCCGGCGCGGGAGCTTGTAGAGGAACGAGGACGTGATTTTAACATGAGGTTGAAAGCTCTTAATTTTTTGTAACTATTCACCATCTTCCGAAACCGACATGTTCGCGGGGCCTTTTTGAAT
>CAYNCR010000090.1:0-9956 GCA_964395575.1 uncultured Desulfohalobiaceae bacterium | reverse complement strand
GAGACCACGTTGTACGCGCCCTGTATGGCCGCAAATGCCACGAGCTTGGACATAGCACACTCCTCTTTTGACGGTTCACGCCGACCCGCGCATTCCCGAACGGATAAACGGGACGGCCGATGATCGATCCGAATTTGCGCCCTTGTATCACGCCTCAGCCAAGCATGCTGTAGCCTGAGCTACATTGCCTCAAAGTCTTCTTTGTTGAAACGCCATGTTCGAGACAAAAGATTCATGACTGGGGGCTCGTCGTCCGCGATTCCGTCCATGTTGACCGATCGTCCGGTTGAAGGATATGTTTTGAAAGGTTCCGGGTTCCCCGTTCCCCGTCCCAGGTTGTCGAACAAACACCGACCACGAATCGTGAATCCGGATCACTTGTTCAATATCTCATCTGATGGCTGACGTCCGGCGTCTGATGTCTGACGTCTGATATCTGGTTTCCGGGCCTCACAATTCAGCAAGGACAGGACACGGATGCTATGAGCGGATTCCCCGAATACTCCGAATACGACGCAGTGGGCCTGGCTAGGCTCATCCGGAGCGGCACGATTTCCGCAAGGGAGGTCCGCGACGAGGCCGTCCGTCGCGCAAGGGCCTATAACCCGGAGCTGAATGCGATCGTCCGGCCCATGTATGAACGGGCTTCAGAGCCTCCCGGGGACATGACCCCGGAAGCCCCCTTCCCTGGAGTGCCCTTCCTGCTCAAGGACCTGCAGCACGCTTTGGCGGGCGAGCCCCTGAGCTTTGGATCCCGGGCCCTGCGGAACTTCATTCCATCCAGGGACAGCGAGCTGGTCCACAGATGGAAAAAGGCGGGCCTGGTTCCCCTGGGCAAGACGAACACCCCGGAGCTGGGCCTCATGGGTGTGACCGAGCCGGAGCTCTTCGGGCCCGCGCGCAACCCCTGGGATCTGGAACGCACTCCCGGCGGCTCCAGCGGCGGCTCGGCCGCGGCGGTCGCAGCACGGATCGTGCCCGCAGCCTCCGGCGGGGACGGGGGCGGATCCATCCGCATCCCCGCCTCCTGCTGCGGGCTCTTCGGGCTCAAGCCCTCCAGAGGCCGCACACCTACCGGCCCGGACCTCGGAGCCGTCTGGGAGGGAGCGATCACGGACCACGTCCTGTCCGTCTCAGTCCGGGACAGCGCGGCCATATTGGATGCCACGCACGGGCCCGATCCCGGTCCGCCCTATCTCGTCAACGAGCCCGAGACCTCCTTCCTTCGGGCCAGCAGCGAAGAGCCCGCCCCCCTGCGCATCGGTGTCTGCACCGAGTCCCCGATCGGAGCGGGGGTCGACGCGGACAACCGCGAAGCGGTCTCCCGCGCCGCGTCCCTGCTCGCCGATCTGGGGCACGAAGTGGAAGAGATCTCCCTTCCCTACAACGGGGAGCTGGTCGCGGCCTGCTACATTAGGATGTTCTTCGCCCAGGCCGCCGCGGCTTTGACGATCCTGGGCCGT
Source organism: uncultured Desulfohalobiaceae bacterium (assembly GCA_964395575.1). Classification (GTDB taxonomy): domain Bacteria; phylum Desulfobacterota; class Desulfovibrionia; order Desulfovibrionales; family Desulfothermaceae; genus JAIPDU01. The sequence goes on along the minus strand of CAYNCR010000090.1, from coordinate 8,493 downwards.
TGGCGGGGCAGCCGGATCAAAAGCCACGAGATTGAGGTGTCGACCAGGGCTGTCGCTGGACAGGGTGGTGTCCTGAAAGCCAGGGACTACTGCATCTCCCTGCACCGCTGGAACGAGATCGCCCGGGCCATGGGCCGCTTCCATCAGAAGCACGACATTCTGCTCACACCGGTGCTCGCGGGCCCCGTGCCCCGCATCGGGGAAACCGGGCCTTCCCGCGTGCAACGCCTGGGCCTGGACCTGATCCAGTCCCTGGGCCTGTCCAGGTTGCTCTTCTGGGCCGGGACGGTAGAGCGCACCGCCCTGGTCTCAATGGCTCGCATGCCCTTCCCCCAGGTGGCCAACCTCACCGGACAGCCAGCCATGTCCCTTCCCCTGCACCACGGATCAAACGGCCTGCCCTGCGGGGTGCAGTGCATCGCCGCCCTGGGCGGGGAAACCACCCTCTTCCGCCTGGCGGGCCAGGTGGAGCGGGCCAGGCCCTGGTTCAACAACACGCCTCCGCTGGCTGACTTCCGCTAGCGCGGGGCGATGTCCACTGCCACCGGATCGTGGTCCGAGCAGCGAAAGGGGCCGTCCGAGAGGTGACGGCCCCCGGGGCCGCCGCGGTCGTATTCCAGGAAGGGCGGCTCCTCCGCATTGATGGCGTGGATAGAGACCCTGTCCACCCGCGAGGCCAGCTCGGGGCGGGCCAGAAGATGGTCCAGATAGCCGGACTCCCCGTCGTAGACGTAGGTGGAGCGCTTTCTCCAGAACAGGCGCGAGGCGATGAGATCCATCCAACCGGCCCCGTCCAGGACCCCAACCGGCTCCTCGGCGCCGTAGGCATTCAGATCGCCCGCAATCAGGATCGAGTCAATGCCCTGCTCCCGCCTGTATTCGCGGAGGAAACCGGCCAAGTTTCGGGCCTGCCGCACGCGGCGCCGGTTCCAGCAGTTGGCGTCGTCGTCCGCACCGTCCGGGCAATCCCTCTTGGACTTGAAGTGCGCCCCGGCCACGGCAAAGGGCTTCCCTCCTTGCCGAGACCGAAAGGAGGCCACAAGCGGGGGTCTGTCGTGAACCCCGCGCCCGTCCCGCACAACGCTGCCCATCTGTCGGACCCGGTCCGAGCGATAGATCATGGCGATCCGGATAACCCCAGACGGGGAACCCTGCGGGCGGGCCAGACGCCAGGGATGCCCTGTGGACCGGGCCAAGCGGCGCCGGAAGTCCTCGGCCACCCCATCCCTGTTCTCCAGTTCCAGGAGGAGGAGGACATCCGCGGACAGCCGCTCCGCGGCCGCAAAAAGCTTTGCCCGCTGGCGCCGGAGCTCCCGCTTGCTGTCAGCTCCGCGCTCCCCGAGGGTCAGGAAATAGCTGTCAGTGTTGAGCACGGCGACCCGCATCGCGTCCTTTCCCGGGTCCGGCAGCGGTCCGGGTCGGGGATTGGGCCTGCGGAACTCCGGGGATTGCGTTGGATGGATGCGGCGATTATCAAAGGCCCGGCTGAAGATCCCGGTGAGGCCCTTCTCCACCCTGCTGCCCACCCTCCGGGTTCCGACATCGCTCAGATAGGGCACTGGATCAGGATCCCTGCTGTAGCGGCCGTCGTCGAGGACGATCCTGCGCCCTTTGCGCGCGGGATTCGCCGGTCCTTCTCCGGATACGAAGTTCCTCTCTCGAAAGGCGCGCCCTCCAGCGGCGAGCTCCAGGCTCCCGTAAGGGGCCAGATCGCTGTTTCCGGTCACTGTGAGCTCCCGCTGCGTGCGGACCAGCACGCCCTCCAGACGCTCCAGGTCCTCCGGGGGCAGGTGCAGCGGATGCGCACGCGTTTTCTCCCTGCCCAGGAGCTCCATGCGCTGGACCCCCTCCAGTTGGGGGCGTCCGCGGTACTGGTCCGCCCATCCCACAAGCCGGACTACACGGCCCGACTCGAGGGCCCTGGCGGCTTTGCCGCCGAGCTCCGGGGCGTACACGAAAAGACCCGAGGGCATGCCGTCGGGCGCCGGCTCCGCTCCCTGGATGAAGAACCCGTCCAGCCCGGAATCCCCGAGGAAAACACCGGTCACCACGCCCCGCACGCGCACTGGCCCATCCGGGTCGATCCGCTCCATCCCCTGGCCGGCGACTGCGTGGACTGTCACAGACTCCGCAGCGAAGCTACCCCCCGAAGCGACCAGGAATACGGCGAGAACAACAAGGAGCTCCGCGCAAAAAAAAGCCCTGGGCCTCTCAGGCTTCATCTGCTCCACAACCTTTTGTTTTCGATGACCACATTTCCCGATGGCTCAACAGCCGACCGTCTTGACCGTTTTCCGCGACCAGCCTAGCATAGAGCATCTCCTCGAATACGGCAAACCGACGGAGCCCGCCAAGTGACCGGACGGGATCGCCCCAACACCCTGATCACGGGAAGACCCGGAGTGGGTAAGACCACACTTCTTATCGCCCTGAGCCGGAAGCTGAGCCCGGCCCGGCCCACTGGGTTTTATACCCGGGAGATCCGCGAACGGGGGAAACGCCGTGGCTTCGAGCTGGAGAGCCTGGAGGGCGAGCGCATGACCCTGGCCCACACGGATTTTATCCACGGCCCGCGTGTGGGCAAGTACAGAGTGGACCTTCCCGGATTCGAGGCCTTCCTGGATCGGCTCGCATCTCCGGAAGGCGGAGCGGGCCCGGTGCTCATCGACGAAATCGGCAAGATGGAATGTCTTTCCCCAAAGTTCAATCGCTATGCGGAAAGGGCCCTGGACTCGCAGACTCCGCTTGTGGCCAGCATCGCCGCCAAGGGCGGCGGCTTCATCGACGCGGTCAAAAAGCGCGACGACGTACGGCTCACGGAAGTGACTGAAAACAACAGGGACGACCTAGTCCACGAGCTCAAACTGGACCTGACCCCCTTGCTGCCGCACCCTTAGAGTGACGCCAGGGCCGAGGACGCGCTGTCCCGGAGCACCAGATCCGCCATGGCGTCGAGAGGGGTCTCCTCCTTGTTCACGATGATCAGCCCGGCTCCCGCCTGCTTGGCCATCGCCGGCAGGGATGCGGCGGGCTGCACCGCGAGGGAGCTGCCTATGGCCAGGAAACAGTCGCAGCTCCGGGACTGACGGACCGCCTCCTGCAGCGTCTCTTCCGGGAGCGACTCCCCGAAAAGGACCACATCCGGCTTGAGGAGTCCTCCGCAATCCGGGCAGGACGGAGGCATTTCCCCGCGCATCCGGTCCTCAATGGCCTCCAGGCCGTAGCCTCCGCCGCAGTCCAGACAACGGATGCGGCGCGTGTTCCCGTGAAGCTCCAGCACATTCTCCGAGCCCGCATCACGGTGCAGCCCGTCCACATTCTGGGTGATCAGGGCCCTGAGCCTGCCCCGCCTCTCCAGCTCCGCCAGGGCCGTGTGACCCCGATTGGGGGCCGCGTCCCGGAGCGCCGGGTAGCGCACATCGCGGACGAATTGCCAGTAATAGGCGGGGTCGAGGGAAAAATACTCCGCATCCGTCACCTTGTTCGGATCGTATTTGTCCCAGAGGCCGTCCGCTCCCCGATAGGTGGGGATCCCGCTCTCCGCCGAGATCCCCGCGCCGGTGAAGGCCACCACCTGCGCGGAGCTCTCCAGCATCGCCTTGAGATCCTTTCCGCTCATAGACACCTCCCGTGTCGTTTCCTCTCCTGCCGAGCCGCCCCCGATCAAAGGGTTCTCTCTTTGTGGATCCCGCGCCTCACTCCATCCAATCACAGCCGCCGGCTTGAATCAAAGGCCGATCCTTCCAATATCCTGTCCCGCGTCTCCGGCGGTAGCTTCTGCCGGGATTATTATGTACCCGTACGACCCTTGATCCCAGCGCCGCGTTGGGACAGAATCCGTAAGACGCCCGCCCCGGCAGTTGATTTCCATCAACCGTCGGAAAGCCCAGGGGTCCGGACAGGCGGGATTCGTTTCCCAGGGGAGCAAACAGCATGAACTTTGATCGCTATGTGGGCATCGACTACTCCGGAGCCCAATACCCCGAGACCCCTCTCGCCTCGCTGCAGGTCTACGCAGCTAAGGGACAAACCCTTGCGTCACGCGTGCCTCCTCCACCCGAGTATTGCGGCAATGCGAAGCACTGGAGCCGCCGCGCTATCGCCCATTGGCTCGTGGACCTCACGCAATCCGGATCGCGCTTCATCGCGGGGATGGACCACTGCTTCTCCCTGCCGCTGGACTGGTTCCATAGCCAGGGGCTCGCCACCTGGGACGAATTCCTGCGGGACTTCGCGCGGCGCTGGCCGCTGCATGCCGCGGGAATCTCGGTGGAGGACCACCTCCAGAAGATCCGAGAACACATTCACCGTTGTTCTCAATTCCGTCTCACCGAGCGGTGGACCCAGGCCGCCAAGAGCATCTTTTCCTTCCAGGGCCCCGGAGCCGTTGGCAAGAGCACCTTCGCAGGCATCCCCTGGCTGCACTTCCTCCGGGAGCAGGCTGGTGATCGATTGCATTTCTGGCCCTTCGACGGCTTGGATATCCCATCGAGCCGCTCCGTGGTCCTGGAGGTCTATCCCGCCCTCTGCAAGAGACGATATCCCCAAGAGGGACGGAATCAGCATCAGCACGACGCCTATTCCGTGGCAACCTGGCTGCTGGACATGGACGCGCGAGAGGCCCTGGGCCGCTACTTCCGTCCGCCGCTCACAGCGGAAGAAGAGCTCCTTGCCGGGCTGGAGGGCTGGATTTTCGGAGTGGGATAAGGGAAACGAGTCAAGAGCCGGGGCTCAAAAGCCCAGGATAAGGATCGAGGAGCCACGCGCAAAGGGAAGCGGATTCAAAGAACCATTCACACCTCGCGGAAGGAGGATCCATGAGCCTTGAAGAGCGTATTCAAAGCATTCTCGAGGACAAGGGCATCGCCTACGAGATCATCGATCACGAGCCCGTGTACACCAACCCAACCATGGCCGAGGCCCTGGGCGTGAGCGAGGCGGAGACTGTCAAGTCCCTCGTGGTCAAGACCAAGGAGGGAAATCTGGCGGTCGTGGTACTGCCCGGCGACGCCAGGATGGAATGGAAACGGGCCGCTGCGGGCCTGGGAACCAAGAAGGTCAGCTTCGCCAAGCCGGACGTCGTCTCCGAACAGGTGGGCTGCGACGTGGGATGCGTGCCGCCATTCGGCCATCTGGTCTCTCTGCCCGTGGCGATGGAACCCGCGCTCAGCCAAGGCGCACAACTCTACTTCAATCCGGGCCGGCACGACCGCTCCTACAGACTCAGCGCCCATGATCTGATCACGGTCTGCGAGCCCTCCTTCCTGCCCCCGTCCGAATAGGGCGAAGGCATAGGGGCTCGGTGTCGACTCTTGCCCGCTCCGGCTCCGAGGCGATCAATCAGGGGAGGAAAAACGCTCAGCTTAACCCCGATCTTGCCAGAAGGGAGCAAAAACGCTAAAGCCTTGAGTTCCGGGCCCGAAAGGTATGAGGGGTCTGCTGCATTCCGCTCTTCATGCCGAAACCTTGCAAGGAGTGGAAAGGAATCATGAGCCTGGACTTGGTGGACACCCACGCCCATATGTGCGCCCCCGAGCTGAAGAGGGATATCGAGGGCGTTCTTAGTAGGGCGCGCGAGCGGGACATCGGCGCGATCATCACCGTGGCCGAGGATATGGATGAAGCGCGGGCCAACCTGGAGCTTGCCGGACAATATTCCCTCATTGTCCCGGCTGCCGGGCTCTATCCCGGCAACGCCGATCCGGATCGTGCCGCGGAAATGCACGAGCTCATCCGCAGCGAGCGGGACCGCCTCGCGGCCATCGGTGAGGTAGGGCTCGACTACCGGCTTGCGGAGAGCGAAGAGGCCAAGGAGCGGCAGCGCTCGGTCCTGGCCGGATTGGTCCGTCTGGCCCTGGAGCTGGACCTGCCCCTGAATGTCCACTCCCGCTCCGCGGGACGGCATGCCGCCGATCTGCTCATCGAGCACGGGGCGAGACGGGTGCAGATGCACGCCTTCGACGGCAAGGCGGGCTCCGCCAGCGCAGCTGTGGATGCGGGGTACTTCTTCTCCGTCCCGCCCTCCGTTTCCCGCTCCAGGCAAAAACAGAAGCTCATCCGGCAGCTGCCCCTGTCCTGCCTGCTATTGGAAACCGATTCTCCTGTATTGGGCCCCTCGCCGGAGGAGACCAACGAACCCGCAAACGTTGCCGTATCTTTGCGGGCCATCGCGGAAATCAAGGACATCTCCGAGGAGGATGCACGTGATGCGCTGCGCGAAAACACACAGCGCCTCTACGGTGATCTGACCGGATAAGGGAAACAGGCGAACACGAAAGACGGCTCGCGCCGGCCCTGCGCTCCGCCGAGGCTCAAGCGACACGATTCGGAGGCGACCATGCTCTGGGCTCTTTATACGGTTGTGGGCCTGTACCTGGCCTATGTACTCACCCTTTTCCTCTTCCAGCGCCGCCTGATGTTTCCCGGGGCCCCCCTCGCACCCTCGGATGCGCCCTCAGGCGTGGAAATCGATCGGTTCTGGATCAACACGGAAAAGGCCAGCTGTGAGGCCTGGTTCATGCCTCCCCCCGACCGGAAAGGCCCCAGTCCCACAATCATTTTCGCCCACGGCAACGCCGAACGTATTGAAGAATGGGTGGTGCCTTTCCAGAGTTTCACCTCAATGGGCTTCGGTGTGCTCCTCGTGGAATATCCCGGTTACGGAAGGTCCAGGGGCGCACCCACCCAAAAAAACATCACCCGGATCATGACCCGGGCCTTCGACACCCTCGCCGCCCGGAAAGAGGTTGACGCCGAACGAATCATCGCCATGGGGCGGTCCATCGGGGGCGGAGCCGTCTGCCGCATTCCCATGGATCGCCCGGCCGCCATTGTGCTCACCTCCACCTTCACCAGCATCCGGGCTTTCGCCCACTCCTTTCTCTTCCCCCCTTTAATGGTGCTCGATCCCTTCAACACCATCGCCGCGCTGCGCGCCTACTCCGGCCCAGTGCTCATCCAGCACGGGCTCCATGACCAGACGGTCCCTGTCTCCCACGCCAGGGCCCTGGCCAGAGCCTCAGGACGGTCCCGTGTCCTGCTCGAGGATTGCGGCCACAACGACTGCCCGCCGGACTGGCCCAAGTTCTGCAGCCAGGTTTGGGAGTTTCTGCAGACGAACCACGTCCTCTCCAATTGACGCCCCTCTGTCAACTATTCGTACACTATGCGTTGACAGCAATTGGCAACGCGCGATACGCAGGCCTCTCCGAGTCAACCCCAGGAGAAGTGTCCGATAAACGCTTCCCTTGGAAAAATGTTCATACAACCCTCATTCCCGAACCGACCCGGGCACAACCAAGCATGAAAATGCCGCGAGGCATTAGCGGGTGGAACGCTGAAGCGCAGGGTTCATCACGGGTTTCCCATGAAGGGATACGCGACACCTCCGTCGATATTCCCGGTCTCTCGTACTTTGAGACAGGATTCAATTTATGTGTCTTCCCTTTTGGAGCGGACTCGATGTACCTTGCGCGGTTCCAACAAGGCCATGGTGTATTATGAACCCCAGCGAAGCGTTCCACCCGCTATTGCCTCGCGGACAATTCCCCAATAAATCAGCTCGTTGAGCGCATTTTCATACAAAAAAAACCCGGAGAGGCCCATGCCAGCACAGCAAAGATCGTCCGTCCCCAAGCTCCCCCCGCATCCGCCGAACCCCGACTATCTCCACCAGGCACGCCTGCAGGACCTACTGCTCCGCGCCGACCTCCTGCGCAGAAGGCACGCCGGGAACACAATCCGCACCTGCGCTGTAGTGAGCGCCAAGTCCGGCAACTGCTCCCAGGACTGTGCATTCTGCGCCCAATCCGGGCACAATAGCGCCACAAGCCCTGTATACGCCCTGCTCGGCGAACAGGAGCTCATCCGGCGGGCGATGGCGGCCGCAGAGGCAGGGGCCAGCAACGTCTCCCTGGTCAGCAGCGGCCGCGCTCCCGGGCCACGGGAGCTGGAAAAAATCCGCGAGGCGATCGCCGCAATCCGGAGCAAAGCCGATGTCGCGGTCTGTGCCTCCCTGGGGACGTTGTCTCCGGAAATGGCGCGCCAGCTGTACGACGCCGGAGTCGGCACCTACCACCACAACCTGGAAACCGCCCCCAGCCACTTTCAAAGGATCTGCAGCACCCACTCGCACAGAGAGCGCGTGGACACCGTGCGCGCGGCGCATGCTGCCGGCATGCGCGTCTGCAGCGGCGGCATTTTCGGACTGGGCGAAACCTGGCACCAGCGCGTCGAGCTCGCACAAACCCTGCGCGATTTGGAGGTGGACTCCGTTCCGGTCAACTTCCTCAATCCCGTCCCGGGGACGCCCCTGCAGGACCGCCCTCTCCTCTCCCCGGAGGAGGCCCTACGCTGCGTGGCCCTTCTCCGCCTGACCCTCCCGGACAGTGATGTCGTGATCTGCGGCGGTCGCGAGGCCACTTTGGGAACTTTCCAGTCCCGGGTCTTTCGCGCCGGCGCCAACGGCCTGATGGTGGGCGACTATCTGACCAC
>CAYNCR010000089.1:0-9998 GCA_964395575.1 uncultured Desulfohalobiaceae bacterium | reverse complement strand
CCGCCCTTCTTGTCCTGTTGGGCTTGTTGAGCGCTGCAGCCCTGTATGCGTTAAGCCGCACCAACTACCTGTTGTATCACTCCCTGATCGAGCTCTTTGCCGTTGGCGTGGCTGTCAGCGTCTTCACCATAGGCTGGAACACGCGCCATATCGTGACCAGCAACACCCTCTTCCTGCTCGCTGTGGCCTATGGCTGCGTCGCCGGGCTGGATCTTTTGCACACCCTTGCCTATACCGGAATGGGCGTCTTTCCCGAACGGGGCTCCAATCTGCCCACCCAACTCTGGATAGCCACCCGTTTTCTGGAGGCCCTCTCCCTCCTTGCCGCAGCCCTGCTTCTCGGGTCAGAGCGCCGCTTGTCCCCAGGCGGCACTCTCACCGGATATGGCCTTTTGACTGGGCTCCTGATCACGGCCATTTTGCTGGGATTCTTTCCCGCAATGTACATCCAGGGCCAAGGGCTCACTCCCGGCAAGATCGCTGGGGAATACATTATCTGTGCTCTCCTGGCAGCCGCTGCGGTGCTCTTCTGGCGGCGGCGGGAGGACTTCCCCGTCAAAAGCCTCCGTTTTCTCCTCGCCGCGATCGGGGCTACCCTGGCCTCAGAGCTTTCCTTCACCCTGTATACGGATGTTTACGGCTTTTTCAACTTCCTAGGGCACTTGCTCAAGCTCGTCTCTTTCCTTTTTATATACCTGGCCCTTGTCTCTGACCTCCTTTTGCGGCCCTACGAGGGCCTTTTCCGGGATCTGACCCGGTCCCGGGACGACCTGGAGAAAAAGGAGGGGCAACTGCGCGAGGCGGAGGAGAAGCTGCGCGCCATCCTGGACACCGCACCTTCGGGCATCATCCTGGTCAACACCGAAGGCCGGATCACCTTCGCCAACGAGCGAATGGCCGAAATGCTCGGCTATGAGGTCGCAGAGCTCACAGGATCGGCCTATTTGGACCATACTTACGGGCCGCAGCGGCCCGAGGCGCAGCAGCGGCTGCAGAGCCTCCTCAACGCAGAAATAGACCATGTTGATACCGAGCGCCTCTACCAGCGCAAAGACGGCACCCTGTTCTGGGGCAATCTGGTGGGGAAGCAAATGCTCGATTCTGAGGGGGCCCCATCGGAACTCGTGGGCATCATAACCGATATCAGCGCCAGAAAGGAGGCGGAGGAACGCTTGCAGGCGGCCCACGACAAGCTGAACACACTGGTGCAGCTCAATGTGGACGGGCTCATGGTCCTCGACCGGGAGGGAGTGATCCGCTTTCTCAATCCGTCGGCAGCGGAAATGCTGGGCCGGGAGCAGGAGGAGCTCCTTGGCGCGCAATTCGGATATCCGCTCCCACTGGGGGTCAGCTCCGAGATCGAGCTTCTCTCCGGCTCAGGGGTGGGCAATGTGGCGGAGCTTCGGGCCCGGGAGACGGAATGGGACGGCCAGTCCGCGCTTTTGGCGTCAATCAGGGACATCACGGATCGCAAGCAAGCCGAGGAAAGAATTTACAACCTGGCCTATTTCGACGAGCTGACAGCTCTGCCCAACAGAGGCCTGTTCCACCAACGGCTGGAACAGGCCGTTGCACAATGCGAGAACACCGACAACGCGGGCGCTTTGCTGCAGGTTGACATTTCCAGGCTCAGAGAGGTGAACGACAGTTTGGGGCAACAGGCCGCGGACGAGCTCATACGGGAAGTGGGCCAACGCTTAGCTGACGCGGCTTTTGAGGGAGACACAGTGGCCCGTATCTCCGGGGGCGAATTCATGGTTCTTTCGGAAGGCCGGGAGAATGCCGATAGAGCCCGAAACCTCGGTTCGCGCATCCTGGAAAAAGCAGGCCAGAAGGTCGGGCTGTCCGGGAGACTGGTCTATCCCGAAGTCAATATCGGATTCACCCTGTTCCCCCAAAGAAGCACCGATCCGGAAACCCTGATCAAGCAGGCGAACATGGCCATGAGCGAAGCCAAAAAAAGCGTCCCCGGCTTTCGGGAATTCGTGTGGCAGGAGGACTGGAAATCCCAACAGTTCCATTTGGAGCACGACCTGAAGCAAGCCCTGCACAACGAGGAATTTTGCCTCTACTACCAGACACAGGTGAACCTTCGAAGCGGCCATGTTGTAGGGATGGAAGCGCTCATCCGCTGGAAGCATCCCCAAAAGGGGCTCGTCTCCCCCGGGGAATTCATTCCGGTACTGGAGCATACGGGGATGATCGTGTCCGTGGACGAATGGGTCATTCACAGAGTGTGCAAGCAGCTCAAATCCTGGCAGGAGGAGGGCATCCGAATAAAAACCTCTGCCAACCTGTCCGCCCAGGAGTTCAACAATGACGCAATCATTGGGGTCGTCAGGGCGGCCCTGGACGAGAACAATTTGGATGCGGGCAATATGGAAGTGGAAATTACCGAGACGAGCCTGATGAAAAATGTGGACCGGGCCTCGACGATTCTGGAGACATTTTCCGGCTGGGGCTTAAGGGTGGCCCTGGACGACTTCGGGAAGGGCTATTCCAGCTTGTCCTATCTCCAAAAGCTGCCCATCACCACCCTCAAGATCGACAAGCAGTTCGTGTCCGGTATTCCGGAGAACGGGGAGGCGGTCACCTTGGCACAGACGATTATCACCATGGCCCATAACATGGGCAAGGAAGTCCTGGCTGAAGGCGTGGAGCGCGAAGAGCAGAGGCAAAAGCTTTGTGAACTGGGCTGCGATTACGGCCAGGGCTTTTTGTGGAGCTATCCACAACCCGTGGAAAACCTGAAGCTGAGCTGAAGCTGGACGCAAAGAGAATCCACCCGGGGCCGAGCTGTTCTACGAGAAAGATGAGCCATGCACGAGGATCAGCGGGTAACACCGGAAACCTTCTGCGCGGACCTGGATTCGATCTCGCACCCGGGCACCGTCCTGCTCCTGGGGGTCTCGGACAGCGGAAAGAGCACTCTCGCCGGTATGCTCGCCCGCCAGCTCGCCGAAAGGTCCGGGTCGGCAGCCTGGCTCGACGGGGATATCGGGCAATCCACCCTGGGCCTGCCCACGACCTTGAACCTGGCTCTTGTGGAAAAGGGAGGTGACGAAACACCCCCTCCGCTCAAGACCTACTTCGTGGGGCACGAGGATGCGGCGGGCGGCCGGCTCGCGCTTTTGACCGGCCTGAAGCGGCTCCAGGAGGAGTGCTCCGCTTTGAAGGCCCACTCCCTGGTCATCGACACCACCGGTTTCGTGGACAAGACGGGCGGAGGCCTGGCCCTAAAGCACTCCAAGATCGAGCTCCTGCAGCCGGACACGGTAATTGCCCTGCAGAAGAGCCGCGAGCTGGAGCCCGTGCTCGCCCCGCTGCGCAAGCACCCGCGAATCAATGTCCGGGACCTCTGCCCGGCAGCGGAGACGAGGAACAAGTCCAGGGAAAAGCGGATCCGCACCCGCAGGAGAAAATTCCAGGACTATTTCCGATCCGCAGGGGAAATCGAGCTGTCCATTTCCGAGCTGCCGGTGTACGATCTCCCCTGTTGCCGCAAACACTCCCTGACGGGCCTTTTGGACGAACGTGGCCTGTGCCTGGCCCTTGGCATCGTCCTGGCCCGGGAAAACGGGAGGCTCCGCATCCTCTCCCCATTATCGGAAGCGGATTCGATCGCCGCGGCGAGGATCTCTCCCCTCAGGCTCGACCCCTATACGGGCCTGACCTATTGAAGCGGCCCCTGCCTGCCCACCCAGCAGCCCTCAAGAGCCGCAAGCACCGGGTCAAGCGCAACGACCCCTGCCCCTGTGGCAGCGGAAAGAAGTACAAGAAGTGCTGCCTGGAGAAATGATGCGCATTCCGGGATCCCCGCCCTGGCTTGAGGGAGCAGCCGAGAGTTTTCTCCTAGACGGCGAGCCGGGATGGCAGAATCGGGCGATAAGCCGATGAATCCGGCTCCAAGCCGGGGTTAGCCGGAATCCGTGTCCGGTTTGCGCAGCGGGATGCCCCATTTCTTCATGTACTTCCACACAGCGGTCCGGCTTATTCCCGCCTGTCTGGCCACCTCCGCCTTGTTCCACCCGCTCTCGCGCAAGAGGTCCCAGAGCTTTTCCCGGTCCAGGGGAATAGCCGCTTTGTTCCGCTTTGCCTGCCGTGCGGGAGCTTCCGGCTCGCCGGGCTGATGCCTCTCTCCCTCCGCCCCGATTTCCCGGGGCAGATCCTCGGCGCTTATAAGCTCCTGATTGCAAAGCACAAAGGCGTGCTGGACCGCGTTTTCCAGCTCGCGCACATTTCCGGGCCAGTCGTGGTCCATGAGCAAACGCATGGCGCGGTGTTGCACCCCCTGGATATTCTTTCCGGTCACCGTGTTCTGCTGCTGGATAAAGTGGCTCACCAGAAGGGGGATGTCCTCCCGCCTGTGCCGCAAGGGGGGCACGGTTATGGGGAAGACCTTTAACCGGTAGTACAGGTCCCGCCGAAAATGGCCCCTGGCCACCAGCTCATCCAGATCGTGATTCGTCGCTGCGATAACCCGTATATCCACCTTCCGCGGCCTGGATTCCCCCACTCGCTCGAACTCGCGCTCCTGGAGCACACGCAGCAGCTTGACCTGGATGGCCTGGCTCAGCTCGCCGATTTCGTCCAGGAAAATGCTCCCTCCATGGGCCTCCTCGAACCTGCCGCGCCTGTCCTTGATCGCTCCGGTGAAGGCCCCTTTGGCGTGTCCGAAGAGCTCGCTCTCCAAAAGGGTTTCCGAGAGCGCGGAACAATTGACGATGACCAGGGGCTGGCTGGCCTGTTCACTGTTGTAGTGGATGGCGCTGGCGATCACCTCCTTTCCAGTGCCGCTTTCGCCCTGGATGAGCACATTGGCCCGGCTTTCCGCCGCCGCCCGCACCCGGTGGCAAACGTCCTGCATGGCCTTGCTCTGGCCGATGATGTTGTGCAGCCGATAGTGCTGGGTCAGGAGCTGCGTGGCCTCCTTGGCCTTCTGCCTGGCCTTTTCCAGCTCCGTCATGTCGGTCACGGTCTCCACGATTCCCACCACCCGATCCTGCTCGTCCTGGACCACCCTGGCCTGCTTGATCACGGGAATGTCCCGCCCCTGCTTGTGCCGCAGCACACAGTCCTTGGCCTCGTTCTCATCGGACTCGAGGACTCCGCAGTGCCTGATGTCCTCCGGGCAGCTCATGCCCATGCACCTGCTGAACCCCAGAAGGGCGCAGGAATTCCCCAGGGCCTCGGAGGAAGGGTATCCGCTGATCCGCTCCATGGCGCTGTTCCAGGAGGTGATCCTGCCCTGGGTGTCCAGGGTGAACACGCCCTCGGCCATGGAATCCAGGATCTGGTTCAGGAACTGCACGTTCCACAGAGAGTGCGTGGCATGTGGGGTCATAGGTGATCTCCAGTCGCCCCTAAACAACGTTACAAAACGTTACTGTAACGTTACCAGACCGTTCCGTCGTATCGCAACCATCAAGGCCCTCTCCGGAGATTTCCTGGCCCACCCGAAGCAGCACACACCAATATTACGAAATTCCGGTAAACTAGCCGTGGATTAGCATTTCAACGAACCACTTCCAGCAAAACCGCGGGATTGGCACCCCCTTTGCTCCACAGGATACATGAACGCTGTTCTTTCAAGGCTGAGCCGCTTCATGCCTTGGCTCAATACACCTGCAGCTTGTGCGTCGGAGACATCTATGAGCTCGCATCGGGGATCGGATGCCGCAAACCGCCCCCACGAGACTGAAAAGCCGCTGATTCTCACGGAATTCCGGGCATCCTGGTGTCCCGCGTGCAAGCAGCAGTCCCTGGTTGTGGAGCAGATAGAAAGGGAATTCCCGGAAAGGCTCCTCCGTCAGGCGATAGACATCGAGAAGCATCCGGCTAGGGCGATCGAGGCCGGTGTGCTGAGCGTTCCCACACTGATCATCTATGAACGGGGCCAAGAGGTCACGCGTTTCATAGGATTCCATGATCGGGAGGACATATGCGCCTTTTTACGCAAAAAACGGCATCTCCAGGAGTAGCCCATCGGAGCAGAACGATGCGCGGAAGGGAGACATTTTTTCAGGAACTGGCTTTATCACTCGGCATATCCGTTTCTCCTGTTTCCCTGCCTCCCTGCTTCCCTGCTACCTTGGAGCATTCCCGTATCCCCCTTTCACGGCAAAAAAGGAGATAGCTCATGACCGAAACAAGCTTCCGAGACATCGGCATCGTATCCTGCGGAACGCTGAGCCTGGAGCTCAACCACTTGAAGCAGCAGGGCTTTTTGGACACTGAGCACCTCAAATACACCACTCCCGGCCTGCACGAGGATCCCCAGGAGCTGGAACGGCAGCTGGTTCAGCAGATCCAGAAGGCCAAGGAAGTCGCGGATAAGGTCCTCGTCGTCTACGGGGGAAAGTTCTGCTTCATCAACAAGGACGCTCCAACGCGCACGATCGACACCATCATCCGGGAACAGGGCCCCAACGTATCCCGAATAGCGGCAACGCACTGCATGGACATGATCGCCGGTCACGAGGAGCGCGAATCCATCGCCGAGGAGCTCGCCGGCGGGGAAAAGGTGTGGTGGATGACCCCGGGCTGGATCAAGTTCCGGCATCAGGTCTTCAAGGGCTGGGACAAGGGGCTGGCCACGGAGAACTTCCCCAAGCACACCGGAGGGGCCATCGTCCTCGACGGCATTGGATTCACCGAACAATACATGGCTGAAAAGCCGGAAGAGTTCCTGGAATATTCGGATTGGATGGGGATTCCCATTCAGTACTTTCCCACGGGCCTGGATCGGCTCAAGACCCTGCTGCTGGAGCAGGCCCAGAAGCTGCACAGGACAGAAGCCAAGGAAGCACCCTAGCAAAGGGGGCAATCCCCGACCAGGGTAATCGACACGGGAATGCCCTCATTCTGGGCGAAAAGACCGTGACCGAGCTGATCACCTTGATCTGCGCGGGCAATCCGGACTGTTCCTCGGAGCCGAGCCTGGAGCCCATAAGCCTGGCCGCGGAGCAGGCCCTGCAGAAGATGTGAGGTTTCCGGGGAAAGAGACAACGATCTTGCCCTGTTCAACCCCCTAAGACCCGTTGCGAGAAACGCTTTGAGGAGTGATGTATGTGGAGTGTTCTATCTTTTATCAAGAAAAAGCTGGTCTGGTTCGTGGCGGCTTCCATGGTCCTGGGGCTGGTCAACGGGTATTTTCTTCCGGCGGGCTATCTCAAGCCCCTGGTCATCCCGCTGACCATCCTCATGGTCTATCCCATGATGGTCAGCATGAAGCTGGGAGCGATCTTCAACCAGTGCAGCTATCGCCTCCAGTTCGTGACCCAGGCGATCAACTTCGTATTCATGCCCTTCTTCGCCTTCGGACTGGGCAGCATATTCTTTCCCAGTGATCCGGTGATGGCCTTCGGGCTCCTGCTCATCGCCCTCCTTCCCACCAGCGGGATGACCATCTCCTGGACCGGATTCGCCAAGGGGAACACCCAGGTGGCGGTCAAGATGGTCCTTATCGGGCTCATAGCGGGCATCGTGCTGACGCCTTTCTACGGCTACCTGCTCATGGGAAGGGAAATCTCCATCCCCCTCTTGAAGACGGTCCAGCAGATCTCGCTGGTGATCATCATTCCCCTCGCGCTGGGGGCACTGACCCAGGTTGTGCTCAAGAAATGGCTCGGGGAGGCCCGCTTCAATAACGATATCGCTCCGGTTTTCCCGCAGATCTCACTGCTCGGGGTCATCGGCATCATCTTCGTGGCCATGTCCCTCAAGGCGCCCACCATCATCGGAGACCCCTTCCAGCTGCTGGTCCTGGCGGTTCCGCTGGTGATCCTCTACAGCGTCAACTACTCCCTCACCACCTATGTGGGCCGCAGGTTCTTCCCCCGCGAGGACGGGATCGCGCTGGTCTTCGGCACGGTCATGCGCAACCTCTCCATTGCGCTTGCCATCGCGGTCACCGTCTTCGATGAAGCCGGGGCCAGAATGGCCATGATCATCTCCCTCGCCTATATCATCCAGATCGAGTCCGCCGCGCTCTACGTCAAGCTCGCGCGGCGCTTCTTCGGCGAGGCCCCGGAGGACAGAGTCTCCGATGTGGTGACAGAGGGCATATTCTCCCTGCACCAGGAGGCCACCCTGCGGGACGCGATCCGGCTGCTGGACGAGGAGCATATCCATTCAGTCGCGGTGCTCGACAATCAGGATGCGCCTCTGGGGCTGCTGAACAGCGAGGACATCATCAACCAGCTTGCCGACGGCGGCTCTCCGGATACACGCCTCGGCGACGTACGGCTGCAGGACCTTTCCGTCATTTTGCAGACGAGTCCTCTGAACACCGCGATCTCCAGAATGAAGCGTTCCCACAACTACAAGTTCCTGGTCGTGGACAACGCAAGGAAGCCGACCGGGTTGCTCACTGAAGCGGACATTATCGATCATCTTGCCCAATAAGAGGAGGTATAGACCATGGCTGAGCTCATCGTACGCGAATCGAACCGCTCGCCCCAAGAAGTTATCGATTCCCTGCGCGCCCATGCGGAGAGCTTTGGATTCGTGATCCGAAACGTGTATGATATGAAGGAAACCTTCGAAGGACACGGTGTAGAGACCGCCGAGGACTTTGTGTATTACTCGGTCATGGTCTGCAATCCGCCGCGGGCCTATTCCACGATTCGGGCGAATCCCTTGCGCGGGGCTGTGCTGCTGCAGCCGAAGCAGCTCGTGGTCTATCGCGACCCCGAGACCGGATCGACACAAGTGGCGTACATGCAGCTGGATGAGCGAACGGTTGGCGAAGCCCTTCCACAGGACCCTCAATGGCAGGACAAGCTGCCCGCATCCTGCCGCAAGATCACTCAGCTCATTGATGCGGCTCTGGAGCAGGCGGCCGCGTGATGCCGCTCCCCTTGTTGCCAGGAGGAAAGTGCCATGCCGCAAACACTGATTCTTATCCTCTCCGTGCTGGGCGGCCTGGCCGCCCTGGGCCTGCTGGCCCGGAAGGCGGGCACGAGCTGCACCCCCTGACTCTATATCTATGTCCCGCTGGGAGCGGGGCTGATCATTTTCTTCGTCCTGAGCAGGCTCGTGTGAGGGAGGCAGTTCAGCGTTCCCCGTTCCCCGTTCCCCGTTCAGCGTTGAGTGTTGAGCGGTCCCGGTTTTGATCGAAAGGGAAAACACCAGGTGGAAAGCGGTCGTTTAACACTCCTTAATCCGGGAATCCGCAGCTTCAAACAAATCCGGCCTCAAAAAAGGATCGGTAAACCGGGGCCCTTTCATATTGCAACTGACTCATAACCACTAAAAACTTTGATCAATCACACACGAGGGGGAGGCAGTGATCGATTTCCGGTTGGTGGAAAGAACAAGCCCAAAAGACTTGCAGCAGGTCCAGGAGCTGGCCGAGGAGATCTGGCTGGAGCACTACACTCCCATCATCGGCCGGGAGCAGGTGGAGTACATGCTGTCCCGTTTCCAGAGCGCTGAGGCCATCGCCGAGCAGATCGGGGAGGGGTATGTGTACTATCTTATGCTTGCCCGGGGCGAGCCCGCGGGCTACCTGGCCTACGTGCGGGATCCGGACGGAGTGAGCCTGCAGCTCAGCAAGATCTATGTGCGTCAGGCGGAGCGGGGCAGCGGCCTGGGCCGGGCCGGGCTGCAGCTGGTGCAGGACCACTGCCTGCGGCTGGGGCTGGATCGCATCCGACTCACGGTCAACAAGTACAACAGCGATTCCATCGCCTGGTATCGCCGCATGGGCTTTGAATTCGCCGGGGCGCAGGTGGCGGACATCGGCGGGGGATTCGTCATGGACGACTACATCCTGCACACGGACCTCAAGGCCGATGAGTCTCGCCGTCGAGAAGGCCCCAGCTAGACCAGGGCCACGAGATCGTGCGTCCGGGTCTCCTCGATCCGGGCGGTCACCATGTCTCCAGGGGAAAGATTCTCCCCGCTCACATAGCAGATGCCGTCCACCTCCGGGGCCTGGAACCAGACGCGGCCCTCGTACAGAGTGGGCCACTCCGGATTGGGCCGGTCCACGA
>CAYNCR010000088.1:0-10085 GCA_964395575.1 uncultured Desulfohalobiaceae bacterium | reverse complement strand
TACCCTTGGCATCGCGGATATCATCGTCGCTACCGGCAAGATCCCCATATCGCGAGCTACAAGGGCTCGCACGTTTATGAAACACGGCTTCAGCGCACATCCCCGTCTCCTCGCGCCGTATCTCCTGTTCATTCAAACTGTTGGCCATATTTTCATACAAAAAAAAGAACAAGCGCCGATCGCGCCCGCGCTGGGAGAAATTAGGACTTGTCCCGGTTACAGATCCTTATCCCCGGTGCGCACGGCCAGCTCCGGACCCTTCTGGTCCAGTGCGGCGCGCAGGGGCTGTATGGTGCTTCGAAAGGCGCTCATTTCCGATTCCGGCACGGATTTGACCGGCTTGGACTCAATCTTGCGGGGGTTTTTGTACTCCCCGGATTTCTTGACCCGATAATCCAGGTGCGGGCCGGTGCTCAATCCGGTGCTGCCCACGTAACCCACCACCTGGCCCTGCTCGAGCTCCTTGCCCGGATATATTCCGGAGGCATAGCGGGACATGTGGTTGTACACGGTCACGTAGTGGTTGGGGTGGCGGATCTTGAGATAATTGCCGCCGCCTCTGGAATAATCCTTGGCAATAACCTGGCCCTTCGCGACGCTCTTGATGGGCGTTCCCCTCGGTGCGGCATAGTCGATCCCCAAATGGGGCCGCACCTTATTCAGTACGGGATGCTTCCGCTTCCAGGTGTATCCCGAGGAAATCCGGGTAAAGTTCAACGGGGCCTTGAGAAAGGTCTTTCTCATGGCGCGCCCTTCTTCGTCGAAGTACTCATCGCGCCCATTCCTGGTTTCGTAGAGAAAGGCGTCGAACTTGTCTCCCCGATTGACGAATCTGGCTGCCCTGATCCTTCCGTAGCCCACGAACTCGCCCCGTCGGTAGCGTTCGGTCACGAGAATACGAAAGGCATCATTCTCCCGCACGTCCCGGATAAAATCGATGTCCCAGCCGAAGATCTCCGCCAGGGAGATCGCGAGAGAAGCCGTTCCACCCGCCGCTTCCACGGAGTCGAAGAGATTGGTCTTGATGCGTCCGCTGATCAGCTTCTCCCGGGTCTCATAATCAATCTCCTCCTTGCTGACCCGGAGCTTCCCCCCGTCTCTACGAACCCGCAGCTTGCTCTCGGAATCGATGTCGTATTCGAAACCGGACAGAGCGGAATCCTGAAACAGGAGCCTGTATTCGTGTCCCGTCTTGATCCGGTTCAGGGGATAGATATCGCGGCATTTCCGACTGAGGCGATAGATGCGGGATGGGCTCAGGTACTCGCCCAGAATGGATGAGGCAGTGTCTCCTGGCTGCACTTGGAAACGCTTGGTGGTAACCGGGCTTGCCTCGGTGTTCGGGGCATCCTTGGAGCCGGAAGGATCCACGGTGTCCGGCTTTTGGGAGGAGGACGGGACAAGCTCGGGGATGTCGGAATTCAGCGGCAAGATCCGCGCCTCGGGAGCAATGCTTTCAGAGGCGACGTCGTCTTTCTCGAGAGCGTTGGTTCGGGGGACATGAAAAAATTGATGCAGAGAAACCAGGGAAAGGAAAAACAGAGCCGCACACAGACAAAGCCCCATCCCGGCGACTCTCTTCCTGCTCCGCTTCAGACGCAGCCGCGACTTGGGCTCCCCACGAGCCACGCGTCCAACAGCCCGTTTTCTCCCGGAGAGAAGATTTCCCCTTTTTTGGCGATGGATAAAAATAGAGCTACGTCCTTATTTTTGCGGAGTTTCCCGCATCCAGACTCTCTTCATTATGAGGCCGACCTGGGCCCAACCAACCATGAAAATGCTTCGGAGCAAGTCGGGGATTGCGCTGATGCCAGTGTTTCATCCCGAAGTTGAATGCCGGGAACAGCTCAAGCCGACAGGACCGGTCCTTCGCTCAGCCCCCACCTACTGACGGGAAGAGCGCAATCTTGTCCCCTTCCTTGAGGACTTGGTCCAAGGAAGCATGCCTTCCGTTGACAAAAACGACTTTAGCCTCTTCCGGAGGAAGGCCGAGTTTTTGCAAAACAGTGTTCACCGAGGCGCTCTCCTCGACCTCGAGGACCCCTTCCTCAGGCTGATAGCCCCGCAATGTGGCGTAGGACTTAACGGATATAAGCATTCCGGCAAACCTCGGAAAACAGTTCCCTTTGCATTGGGGGAATCCTTGACCATGGAATGGATGTATTGCTTTGCGGTCACGGCTATTCGGAATCAATCGCATCACTGTTTTTCCGCAGACATGAATTCGGCTGCTGCACATATTTTCATAACTCTGCAGAGCAACTCAGCTTTAGCACACACCGAACCCCCGGTCAATTGCGCCGCCCTATTCGCAAAAAAGACCGCCTCAGCTTTTCCTCCCTGCACTCCCTTCCGGAATAACGAACGACGTGTTCAGGAACAACGGAACTCCCCGGGAAGACGAGAGTCCAATCCGACAACTTCCGCCAGCTTGCTCACATTTCCCTCGCACTCGGCCAGCTTCCTCTCCAGAAAATTCTTTTCGAATTCCGCTCTGGCCTGCTTAAAGTCCGCGACCTCGTCATCGTCGGCAGCACTCCCGGAGCTCCAAGGGACATCGTATTGGCCCGCATCCTTGATCTCGAGGGGAAGGCGCTGCTCATCGATGGTCCGCCCGGGATACATAATGAGCATGCGCTCGGTGAAATTCTTCAGCTCGCGGACATTGCCGGGCCAGGAATAGCTGAGGATCCTCTGCAGCGCTCCTTCCGTGAAGTCCACCCTGCGCAGGCCGTTTTCCGCGCACTGACTCTCCACGAACTCCTCCAGAAGCTGGGGGATGTCCCCTTTGCGTTCCCGCAGACGGGGCACATACAAAGGAAACACATTGAGCCGATAATAGAGGTCCTCCCTGAATCGCCCCTCTTTCATCTCGGTCAACAGATCCTTGTTCGTGGCGGCAATGAGGCGAACATCCACGTTGATGCTCTTGCGCCCGCCCACCCGCTCGAAGGACTGCTCCTCCAGGAGCCGCAGGATCTTGGCCTGGGTCTTCAGGCTCATGTCCCCGATTTCGTCCAGAAAGAGGGTCCCCTTGTGAGCCAGCTCGAATCGGCCGGGATAGGTCTTGTCCGCTCCGGTAAATGCCCCTTTCTCGTGGCCGAACAAGACGCTTTCGATAAGCTCCTCGGGTATGGCCGCACAGTTGACGGCTACCATGGGGCGCTTGCTGCGGCGGCTGTTCCGGTGAAGCGCCTTGGCCACGATCTCCTTGCCGGTACCGTTGTCTCCGGTGATAAGCACCCAGGCGTCCGTGGGAGCCACCTGCTCGATCTGCTGGCGCAGGTCCCGAACAATACGGCTTTTTCCACTAATATTCTCGATGCGGTCGTTGTGGGCCTGTGAACGGAGCGCCTGGTTTTCCTGCTGGAGCCCCCGGAATTCCAGGGCCTTCTTGACGGCGACAACCACTTTTTCCAGGGACAGGGGCTTTTCGATGAAATCGAAGGCCCCCATCTTGATCGTCTGCACTGCGGTTTCAATATTCCCGTGCCCGGAAATCATGACCACCGGCACATCGCTGTAGTCCCTTCGCACCGTCTCCAGGACGTCGATCCCGTCCTTTCCGGTGAGCCAGATATCCAGGAACAGGGTGTCCACATCCTCACTGGCCATGATCCGGAGCGCCTCTTCCCCGCTCTCGGAGGTGATCACCTCATATCCCTCGTCCTCGAGAATCCCGATGAGGGACATCCGGATATCCTCTTCGTCGTCCACAACGAGTATCCTGGAACCCATTTTCCCCTCCTCTCTCAAACCGGGAACTCCATTCTGAAGGTGAGCCCCCCGTTATGGCCCGGCTCGACCCAGATCGAGCCCTGATGGTCGTTCACGATGGATTTCACGATAGTAAGGCCCAATCCGGTGTGGCTCTTCTTCTTGGAAAAGTAGGGCTCGAAGAGCTTGTCCAGCTCCTCCGCTTCCAGCCCGGGGCCGTTATCCCGGATCGCGATCCATACGCCACGCCTTCCGGACAGTGAGCCGGCAGCCACTTCGACACCCGGATTTTCACGATCCTGGAGGATCTCCGCAGAGTTGCTCAGGAGATTGATCACCACGCGCCTCAGAGCGGAGCGGTCGAAGCGGAAGGCGGGGATGTCCTCTTCCGCATGCAGGGACCAGCGGATATGGGAATGGCTGTTTCGGAACAGGCCCAGGACCTCCTCCAGGAGAGGGGTGATCGCATTCTCCTGAAAGGAGAGCTCCGGGAGCTTGGCGAAGGTGGAGAAGTCCTTGACCATCTGCTGCATGTGCTCCACCTGACGGACGATCAAGCCCACACTCTCGCTGAAGGACTCCTCCTGGAGCTGAGGGCCGTATTTGCGCTCCAGGCGCTGTGCGGAAAGCTTGATCGGGGTCAGGGGATTCTTGATCTCGTGCGCAACGCGGCGAGCCACCTCCCTCCAGGCGGCCATGCGCTGCATCTTGTCCAGCTCGGTGATATCCTCGAAGACCACCAGGACCCCCATCTCTTCACTCTCCCTTCCCGTGAGTCCCACCGCGTTGATCAGGAGCTTGCGCTCCCCTGTCTCAAGGGGAATATCCAGTTGTTTCTGCCACTGGCTGTCCGGGGAAGCCTTGAGCCTGTCCAGGACATCCCGGATCAAGGGCTGATATTCCGCTGGCAGGATTTCCTCGGGATACGCCCCCATGAGCCTATTCCCCTCGAGATTGAGGATCTTTTCCGCGGCGCGGTTCAAGGTGCTGATCCGCTCCTCGGTATCCAGGGAAACCACCCCCGAGGTGATATTGTTGAGCACCGCCTCCATGTAGCGACGCCGCCTCTCCAGCTCCCGGTTCTGGAGCGCGAGATCACTGTTGGCCTGGTTCAGGCGCTGCTGACTCTGTTCCAGGTCCTCGGCCATGGAATTGAAGGACTGCACCAGCATGCCCAGCTCATCTGAAGACTGGTCCTCGAGCCGGACTCCCAGATCACCGTGGGCGATCCGCTGCGTTCCCTGGGAAAGGGCCTGAATGGGAGCGGAAATTTCCTTGGCCAGCCGGAAGCCGAACCACATGGCCCCCAGCACGATCAACAGCGTCATGATGCCCAAGATGATATAGAGGGCCGTTTTCAGCGGATTCTTGAGCCTCTTGAGCTGCTTGTACTCAGTTACCCCCTTGGCGATTTCCTCCAGCTTGTTCAAGAATCCCTGCTCGAAGGTCCGTCCCAGGAGGAGGAACCCTGTTTCCGCTTCGTCCACGGGCACGACCTCCAGCAGGAGATCCTTCTCCTCGCCCTGCAGGATGATGGAACGCATTTGCGGGCTCTGCTTGATCTCCGTCCAGTTGACCCGCCTTTTCGCCCGGGGCCACTGGCCCTGCCATTCCTTGCTGGCGTGCCAGTTCTGACGCTGTATGTCCGGGCGGAGCACCCCCACAAGACTGAGGGAATACTCCTCGGCCTTTCGCTGCAGATAGCGGTCCATTCCCGGTCCGCCCCAAAGGAGCTCCTCGTCCCTGATGCGGCTGAGGATAAATCTCCCCTGCTCGCCCAGCCTCTCACTGGTCATGGAGTAGACATCCTTGCCCACCTCCAGGGCCTGATCCATGGAGGTATCCACCTGGGTGCGAAACCAGTAGTCCACCGAGGTCTGGACGACTTTAACGGCCATGAAGAACATGAGCAGCGTGGGCAGGATAGAGAGGAGGATGAAGGCCTGAACCAGCTTGGTGCGAAGTCTGGAGCCCTTGATGTTGCGCTTGCGGTCCAGGAACAGCTTCACCCCGTTGCGCAGGACCAGAAACAGGACCACGAGGAGGAGAATAAGGTTCAGATTGAAGATGGCCAGGAAAAGGTAGGAATTGACCCCGAAGAAGTGAAGCTCGATCCAGCTGAGGAGGATGATCAGCACAAAGGCCGCCAGGGCCAGCAAAAGTTCCCAGCGTGTGCGTTTCTTGGCGGATTCGGAGATATAGGCCTGTATCGGTGAAGGCGCCATGCCTAGCTCTCAAAGCGGATACGGTAATTTTTGACGGGTACCACGTCCCAGGACCAGAAGAAAAGGGTCCTCTTCAGCCAGACCGGCACATCGGTCCGAGCCAGTCGGACAGTCAGATGCAGGGCCAAGTTCTCCTCCCTGTATTCATTCGGCCAGGGCCCCAGATCCATGTCGATGCGTTGCCATTCACTGCGCAGCAAAGAGGCGAGATCGCTGTCCCGTTCTCCGGTGGAATCCTCGTCAGTGCCGAATCTGTATACATCATCCAGGGAATCATAGCGCAGGAGAAACTCCTTGGCGCTTCTGCGCAACTCCCTGTCCCACCAGAGACTTCGCTCCAGGTTCATGGTTGCGGTGCAGACGAGCCGCAAATCCGTGCCCTGCTCCAGATATCGACTCAGTTCTTCCGTGTTGCGGGCTCGCAATCCGAAGCGGAGATGGACAGCTCCGTCCTTGTTGTTCACGACGAGATTCCGCAGGGTTATTTCCTGTCCGGCTGCCTGTGAGGCAAGAACAAGAACGAGGGCGATTGTCGCGGAAAGGATCGCCGGAAAAAGAACTGTGGTATGTCTTCCCATAATGTTTAGGACCACCTTGGAAAAGCCTCACGGAAGTGCCCGGATCCCGGAAAAATGCCGGACAATACCTTGCACCCGGACTGGCGCCCATTATCATGAATTGGGCCTGTGTCGGCCCCGAAGCATCCTGCTCGACCTCGAACAACGCTTTGCAGCCACCGAGCACGGACATTCCGTGAGGTGTTCTGGACGGAAAACAGCCCCCGTTCTCACTGTCCGGCCTGGGAGTTGCCCACGGTCGCCCCTTGCCCCGAGCACCCCGTGCATGCAAAACCCAGAAGGGAAGCGGCACACCTTGCGGAAACAACAAGCCGGCGCTCCCGTCCACCGACTGCCGGAACACAAAGCAGCAAGCCTGTTTATACTCGCAAACCTCTCGCTCGCACGTCAAGAGCCGGCTCCACTCGGGAAACGAGCCGATACAGGGAACTTCATATGGCCAAAAAGATCAAGCTTTTCGCAGTCGGACGAATCAAATCCGGATTCTGGAACCAGGCTACAGAACACTATCGGAAGAAAATCGCCAAGTTTTATTCCCTGGAGGAAGCCACCATCCGTGACGCCCCGGGCAATCTCTCCCCCGAGGATCGTGCGAACAGGGAATCCGAAGAGCTGCGCAAGAAGTGCAGCTCCCGGGACACCATCCTTTGCCTGGATCAAGGCGGAACCGCCCTGAGCTCGGAACAGTTCGCCCTCCGCCTGCAAACCTGGATTGAAGAAACGGGCACCCCCTGCTTCATCCTTGGCGGGGCCTTCGGTCTCAGCCCCGAGCTTCTTCGCTCGGCTCACTCCAGTCTCAGCCTGAGCCCCATGACCCTCCCCCACGAATTGAGCCGGGTCCTCCTCCTGGAACAGATCTATCGGGCAGCCACCATCAATTGGGGGCATCCCTACCATCATTGAGCAAGAAGGGCCTCTCTCCCATTCCGCGAAGGACTGCCGGAAGCCGTGAGTTGTGGCTGGTGAAGCCCGGATGGCGGACTTTAGTCATCAGCTCCAGGATCAAGCCCAGGATCAAGGAAGAAACCTGCGATCCGGATCCGCGGCTCGTTGTCGATGAACAGGATAATCCTCAACTGGGAACGGCCAACCCTGCAATCGCCATTTTCTATCCCTGCAAACAGAGGGCCCCTGGCCCAGTGGCGGAAATCCTATGGTTCTGCTTTGCGTCGGAAGCGCCGCGAAGGGCCTGTTGAACCTGAGCCGCCGCCACAACTGGCTTGACAGTTTTTTTCCATTCACTTATCATTTTCTATTCCTGTTGTCAGGGCCTATAGCTCAGTTGGCAGAGCCACCGGCTCATAACCGGAAGGTCCCAGGTTCAAATCCTGGTAGGCCCATCGATTTCTCTTCGCGGGAAGTGGCGGTGGATATACCTCCGCCCGCACAGCAATGAATCACGGAGCAGGGCCCCCTCTCTCTTTCAGACCCTCTTCTTCGGAAATCCGTGCCGGAATTTCGGGAAGAGCAGGCGGCGGGGAAGACGCGCCTTCCCCCTAACAACCTATTGAAAACAATCCTGATCAAGCAGGAATTCAAAAATTTCAAGGGCAAGGCGCGACCCGGCACTCACTTTTTTTTATGTTTGCTCGTAATATATTGAACTTCGGGGGAAAAAGTGAGTGCCGGGCAAGCTCGTCGTTCACCCAGTAAAACCTACTTGTGTTTCACTGGGGCGTTGTGAGCCTCTATGAGAGTTTGCATCCCGCACCTATTTGTGAAACCAAGTCAAACAGACGCTCGTTTGTCAACTCAAATAGGTGCGGGACAACGCAGCAATTGAAAGTTTGTGGGCGCCCTGCTAAACCGCGAAACTGGGCCTCGAGCCCGTAACGGGCCCTGGCCAGTTCGACCCCAGTGAGGCGAGAGTGCAACCCGAATCCGTTGTTTCGGTGATTGAGTCGGTTGCGAACCCCGGTCTGGCTGAGGACTGGGACCCAAGTGGGGTGCAGGTCGCGGCCACTCGGGAAAGGATCCATCGCTTAGCAGTTGCCCTCGATCCCACCCCGGATCTCATTGCCAGGGCCCTGGAGTGGGAGGCCGACTTCATCCTCACCCACCACCCCCTGAGCCTGACTCCTGCTCTGCCCTCCAGACTCGATGATTTCCACGCTTCCCTGCGCCTCTTGCTCGGCCGAGACGTCTGGCTCTATGCCGCCCACACCAGTCTGGATGTACAGACGAACGGGCCTGTTGCGTGGCTGGCCCGATCCCTACAGCTCTCGGATATATCACCTATCGCGGAGCTCAAGCGCGGACCCGATGAACAAGGCGGCTCCCTCGCGGGCTTCGGCGTGCAGGGAACATGCCCCGCTCCTTTAAGCTGGCCCGAATTCACAGCGCAACTGAGCAGCATTACCGGACTCCATTCCTGGCGCCGCACCGGCAAGCCCCCTGCCGAGGTCGCGCACATCGCCTATTGTCCCGGATCGGGGATGAGCCTGGCCTCGAAGGCCTTTTCCAGCGGAGCGGACGTTTTTCTGTCCGGAGACCTCAAATACCATGCGGCCCAGGAAATCGAGGGCCTTGGCCCCGTTTTGGATCTGGGCCATTTCATTCTGGAAGAACACATGATGCGGGCTTGGACCCGCGATCTGCAATCGGCGCTCGCCGAACACGATATCGACGTCGGATTTTTCCCCGGTCACGACCCGATCGTCTGTGAGACCAATCAATAAGGAGGAGGATGCCTTGAATCTTCTCAAACAGATCGAACAGCTCATTGTTTTGCAAAATGTCGACTCAGAGATATATGAGCTCAACAAGCAACTCGAGGAGGCCCCCCAGAAAGTTTCCTCCATCAAGCAAAAGCTCGAAACACAACAGCATCAGCAGGCCCAGGTGGATGAAAAGATCGGCATGCTCCGCGAGCAGGAGCGAAAGCTGACCAGGGAGATCGAAGAGGACAACGACCGGATCAAGCAGAGCAAGAACAAGCTCATGCTGGTGGAGAACAGCAAGGAATACCACGCCATGATGCGCGAGATGGACAACCTGGAAAAGACGAACCGGCTCAGGGAAGAGGAAAAGCAGGCCGTCGAGGAGGACCTGGCCGCCCAGAACAATATCAAGGCCTCCCTGGATGCCGAGATCGACAAGCTGGACAAGGAGCTCCAGGAAAAGCAGCAGAATCTGGACGCGCAACTCGAAGGGGCCCAGGCCAAGCTGGACGAGCTCCGCAAGAAGCGCGAGGCCGCGGCTCAGGATATTCCCCAGGCCATTTTGGGCCGCTACGAATTCATCCGCTCCAGGCTGGCCCATCCCGTCATCGTTCCCGTGGACAACGGAGTCTGCCACGGCTGCTATATCAGTATTCCGCCCCAGAGCTTCCTCGAGCTGCAAAAGGGCGAGCAGATTCTGAGCTGTCCCAATTGCCAGCGGCTCATATTCTGGGACAACCACTTCGACCAGAACGGGACGCAAACCTAGGGTCCGTTCCCCGTTCAGGGTTCTCGGTTAATCATACAACCTTCATTCCCGGGCCGAACCGGGAACAACGAAACATGAAAACGCGAGGCGAAGGCGGGTGGACGCTGAAGCGCGGGTTTCATCCCGGGTTTCCCAT